>JBEEGU010000111.1:0-3759 GCA_041167025.1 Verrucomicrobiota bacterium | reverse complement strand
ACATGATTCGATCAATAATGAAGATGTTTCAAAAAGAAAAGCACCGCCTGCCAGTAGGGACCATCCATATGAACGAGGTGGCGTGCATTCCTCTGGACGCGCCGTCGAACATTCGACACAATCTTCGCATGAAAACGGTGAAATTGTTCCTCGCTTTGTCGCTGATGGGACTGACCACCGTCTTCCTTTGCGGCGCCGAAACGCCTACGCCCGATCCCGCGCTTTACGGTCCTTATCCCAAGGCCTACAAAGACATCGTTTTGGATTGGCTGCAGAAGACGCTGGTTGATGCTAACAGCGCCAAGATTACGTGGGAGGGCGAGCCGACGCCGGCTGATCTCATCGAAAATGGCCAGCATCTCTATGGCTGGCGCGTAAATTTCTCGATTAATTCCCGGAGCCGTTTAGGTGCCTACACCGGCAGACAGAAACACGGAGTATTGATTCGCAACGGGGAAGTCGTTAAAGGAATCGGATTCGCATACTGATATGAAACTAAATCGTAATCATCGTTCAGCACTCAGAGGAGAAGGCTTGGTCGTGGTCATTATTCTTCTCGCGCTCCTTGGCGGCGGAGCCTGGTGGCTTTATTCCCATAAGGCGGCCATGGATAAAGAAGGGCGCGCGTTCGGCCGGCAATTGATCGAAGGAATGGCCGTGAAACACGACATCACATTCTTCAGGGATAGTCTCGGTCCGCAGGGTCGTTTGGACTATCCGCCTTCGCTCCAGCAAGATTTCCTCGCGAAGTTTCAGGAGCTCGGTGTGCCGGCCCAGCCTGTCAAAATTGAGGAGAATATGGTTTGGGAATCCCACTTTTTTGAGCCGAAAGGCTATTTCTCAGCCAAATTGAATTACCCGGCGCGCTCCGGCACGATGCAAATCGCGATCTCACATCCGGTCGGGAAATGGCAGCTCGACAATTTGACGCTCACCTGGGATCCCTCCCGTTAATCGGATAAGGCGACTATAGCCTCTTCCTCAATGGAGGGGCGAGCTCCGCGAGCCCTTTCCAGTGCGCGTCGCCACAAGTTGCGCGTACCACAACCCCGTCTACTGTCCGCCCGCTATTAACCGTTCGAAGTCGTCCAGGCAAAGCTGTGACCAACTTTCGAGCGAGTCGCGACGGGCCAGAAGTTCGTCTTTGCTCAGAAAAGCTAGATTCGTGATCACCGCTTCACGTTTCTCGACTTTTGGTTCCGCTAATTTGAATACATGCACGATGCCGAGATGAACCTGACCCACTTCGGTAGTGTCGTCGTTTAAGAGCGCGACGATGTCATCCTCGAACGTGGTGTCGATTTTGATTTCTTCATTCACCTCGCGCTCTACCCCTACGCGATACGCCGCCTCGTCCCACGCGAAAAGCGATTCGTCGGTATCGTTCATGTGTCCGCCGATTCCAATGGAACCCTTGGCCACCAATCGCTGCTCGCCTCCTTTTTTTCCCCGGACGTAATGCAGGACCTTGTCGTCATGTGCGATCAACACATAAGGGATGATTTGTTTATGCGACGGATCGTTCTCCGCTTTCGCCCGCGCCAAAAAGAAATTATTCCCGCGCGAAAGCAAAGCGTCCAAATATCGCCGCGGCTCGAAGTTGAGACCCTGGAAACTGCCTAACCGGTCGAACAAGTCCCGCTTGATCACCAGAATGTTTTCGGCAGGTTGATTCATTGCGATTATCCTCTGTAGGGGACACTGATAGCGTCCCGTCTTTGTGCATTCGGTAAGCTGACAGCTTCCCCGACAGGTATGCTCGTGGCGCCTGCTAGAAACATGCGGCTATCAAAATGAATAGGTTACCCCGAGCTGCGGTCCCAGAAGGTTCAGACTTGGGTTGGGAGAGGTTTGACCGGCATTGGACAAATGTTGATACAAAATGCCCGCGTCCAGTTTCCAGTGTTCACTCAACCGGTATGAAACTCCGGCTGCGGTAAGTATGTTGAACGTGAAATCCTGGCCCTGCGCCCCCGGAATGTTGGCGTGACTATCGATCCAGCCCAAACCCACTCCGCCGGAAAAATAGGGCGTCAATCGGCTGTTCGGCCGAACAAAATTGTAACGGAGTCCGAACGACATTCCAAAATAGTGGTTCTCCGGGCCGCGAAATATTGGCTCGGCCATGGCCAGCACGTAGAATTGGTTGTAGCCGCGTAACCAGCTCTCGTCGTCAACCACTCCCCACCGGATTCGCGCGGTCAAAAATTCCGCCCCGATCTCATAACCATGCGGGTTGTCGAAGACGCCGAGCAAGTAAGCGGATTCTGAAGCAATTTCGAATCTTGGTGGATCGAGTTTTTCTGTCAAAGGGTTGAGTCCGGAACCGCCGTCAATTCCGCTGCGCGCCGACGCCGCAAGGCAAGCCGCAAAAGAAATGGTGAGGAGAAGTTTTTTCAATCGCGCTACGGTAAAGATGCTTCTTCAGATTGCAACGCGCGTATCGCCCTTCCCCTGGAGGGACACGCAGAGCCTGCCCTGAGCGGAGTCGAACGGGTCGTGTCCCAAACATCTGGCCTCTAGCTTAGTAGCGCCGGTCTCTGGCCGCATTTCATCCCTGAACGTTAATAAATTCCGCAAGATCGCACGGCAATTCACTTCTCCATTCCCCTTCACCGGTTGTTGCCATTTTTGCCGAATGAAGCGCATGACGCGGCAACAATAACGTTTGCTCCAACTCGGCTGTCCAACCCGTCTGAATAAACTGGAGATATAAGTTTTCATCCGGTCCATAAATCTTGTCGCCAACAATCGGATGCCCGATCGAAGCCAAATGCACGCGAATTTGATGGGTCCGCCCGGTTCGAGGTAACGCGCGGATAACGCTGAATTTTTCGCCCGAACGCAAAAAACGTTGCTCGACAATAAATTCGGTTTGAGCCGGCGCGCCTCCGGCGAAAATTCCTTGCTTCAACCAAATCGCGGATGGCCGATGTTTGCCTTCTCGATCGAGAGGCGCCTCGACTGTCTTCGATTGCCAGGCCGGCCAGCCCCACACCACCGCGAGGTATTCTTTTTCGATTCGGCCCTCCTGCATCAATAAACCTAATCGGCGCGCTGCATTACTTGTCTTCGCGACCAGGATGAGACCGCTGGTTTCGCGGTCGAGACGATTTACGATGGATACCTGGCCGCCGTTTTCAATTTCATAAGCGAACAGCTCGCGCAATTCCTGCCAAAGCGTGCGTGGTCCGGACGGCTTAGTCGGATGAACCAGCAAAAATGGCGGCTTGTCGACTACGGCGTAGCTCTCCGTTTCCGCAATTAAGGAAAAGCGGGGAATGCTACCGATGAATTGAGGCTGCATTAAAACGAGGAGGATGAGCCAAAAATCTAATCTCAGGACGCGGAGCGAGCGAATTCAACCTAAGCCAAAGGAGCGGCGGTCTCCAGACCGCCGTGATGTAGCTCGGCGGCTGGAAGCCGCCGCTCCTTGTAGTTCCGGCCGTTCACGAAAGTCTGCCAGTCAATCCGGATTTTCGCACTTCCGCGAGAAGCAGCTGCCGGAGGTGGGCGACCTGGCCTGACGCGTTGACTTGACCTTGAGAGTAAAAGCGTTTTACCTAAACGCCCTAGCTCGCCGAGCATACGCGCCGTGGACCTCAAAGATATTAAAGCCATTATCGATTTGATGAGGAAAAACGACCTTTCCGTCTTCGAGATGGAAAAGGACGGCTTTAAGATCAAACTTGTCAAAGGAGCTGACGGTCAACCCGTTCTGGCCACTCCGATTGCACTCGCCCCAGCGCTGGGAGGAGC
>JBEEGU010000110.1:0-8398 GCA_041167025.1 Verrucomicrobiota bacterium | reverse complement strand
CACGATTCGGCAGGAGCTCGAGACGCGTTACCCAAATCTGCACCTCGTGGGCCGCAATGGCATGCATAAGTACAACAACCAGGATCACGCCATGATGACTGCGATGTTGTGTGCGGAAAATATTTTGGCTGACACCAAGCTTTACGATCTGTGGGAAGTCAATCAGGACGCCGAATATCATGAGGGCGGCGCCGCTGCGGAACAAGAAACGGCCGGGACAGCTTTGCGCCTTGTCCCCACACGAGTCGTCTCTGCGTCGCCCGAACTAGCTCCAGAAGCTTAGGAGATCGGATCAGGAAGAGACTTTTTCGAATCTGCGCCGGGGCGCAGAAACGAAATGACTTTGTCGTGAAGAGGGCGCGAAACTGCGCATCGGCATGGAAAGAATCTTCCGGGATCGGACCGAAGCCGGCCGTCGGCTGGCCGACAGACTTGAAAAGTACGCCGGGCGCGATGACGTCATCGTCCTCGGCTTACCGCGCGGTGGAGTACCGGTGGCCTATGAAATCGCGCGCCGACTTCATGTCCCCCTTGATGTGTTCATCGTCCGCAAGCTCGGCGTTCCCGGATTCGAAGAGCTTGCGGTAGGTGCCATCGCGTCCGGCGGCGTCCGCGTTCTCAATCAGGATGTAATTCGGGCTTTGCCAAATGCCGATGAAATGATCGAGTCAGTTGCGGCAACTGAAAGAACCGAATTGGAACGACGCGAAAAGCTTTATCGCGACAACCAACCATTCCCGGATTTGCGGACTCGCACTGTGATCCTGGTCGATGACGGTCTGGCGACAGGTGCGACGATGCGTGCCGCAGTCGCTGCCCTGCGGCAATGCGGCGCGGCAAGAATCGTTGTGGCCGTTCCAGTCGGCGCTCCCGATACCTGTCGCGAATTTGAGAACGAAGTCGACGAAACCATTTGCGTCCTTGCCCCGGAATATTTCCACGCGGTCGGACAGTTTTACCAGGATTTTTCTCAGACGAGCGATGAAGAAGTCCGCAAACTTCTCGGTCGGGCCGCGCGAAATTCCTGATGTTCAGTCGCCGAACTCTTCGATCGGCGGGCAGGAACAAAACAGATTGCGATCGCCGTACACGTTGTCGATCCGGGCAACCGACGGCCAGAATTTGTAGTCGCGTGTCCAAGGCGCGGGGAAGGCTGCTTGTTCGCGTGAATAGGGGTGGCCCCAATCTTCCGACGCAATCTGATGGATCGTGTGAGGCGCATTCTTGAGAAGATTATTTTTGCCATCACCTTTTCCCTTCGCGATCGCCTCGATTTCTCCATGAATTGAAATCATCGCGTCGCAAAAGCGGTCGATCTCAGGCTTTGATTCGCTCTCGGTCGGCTCGATCATCATCGTTCCCGCGACCGGAAACGAAACCGTCGGGGCATGGAAGCCGTAGTCCATCAGCCGTTTTGCCACATCCTCGACTTCGATTCCCGCGCTTTTCCACTGGCGAAGATCGACGATGCATTCATGCGCGACCAAACCGCGTTTGCCCTTGAACAAGACCGGAAAATAAGGATCGAGACGCCTGGCAATATAGTTCGCGTTCAGAATGGCGACCTTGGTCGCTTCGGTTAACCCAACCGCACCCATCATCCGTATGTACATCCACGATATGGTGAGGATGCTGGCGCTGCCAAAAGGCGCTGCGGCGACCGGTCCAACTTCGTTCCCAAGTTTACTCCAGCGATCAAGAGTGGGGTGTGCGGGCAGAAATGGGACAAGATGTTTGGCTACGCCAATCGGTCCGACCCCGGGGCCACCTCCACCGTGGGGGATACAAAAAGTCTTATGCAGATTTAAATGACAAACATCGGCGCCATAATCGCCCGGTCGGCAAAGGCCAACCTGCGCGTTCATGTTTGCACCATCTAGATAAACCTGGCCGCCATGCGAGTGAACAACGTCACAAATGTCCCGAATCGTCGGCTCGAAAACGCCGTGAGTCGAAGGATAAGTCACCATCAGCGCGGCCAGATCCTGCGCGTGCGCGTCCGCTTTCGCGCGCAAATCGGCCAAATCGATATCCCCATCTTTTAGGGTCGCGACTGGCACCACTTTGAAACCGGCCATGACCGCACTGGCCGGATTGGTCCCATGAGCCGATTGCGGGATGAGACAAACATTACGGTGCACTTCGCCGCGCGACGCATGATATTGGCGGATGGCGAGCAAGCCCGCGTACTCGCCTTGGGATCCGGCGTTTGGTTGCAACGAGACGGCCGCAAACCCCGTAATTTCGCTCAACCACTGTTCCAGTTGTTTGCACAACTCGAGGTACCCGACCGTTTGCTCGGCTGGTGCGAACGGATGCAACTTGGAGAACTCAGGCCAGGAGATTGGAAACATCTCGGCAGTCGCGTTCAGCTTCATCGTGCATGAACCCAGCGGAATCATGGAGTGGCAAAGAGATAGGTCGCGGGATTCCAGACGCCGCATATAACGCAGCATTTCCGTTTCGGTGTCGTGGACGTTGAAGATCGGATGCTTCAAAAATTGGGAGGTGCGATTTGCGATTTTCAAATGCTCGTTAGGCCAGGGAGCCATCGGTACTCCGAAGATTTCGCATAGATTTGCCAGATCGTTTTCGCTGGTTGTTTCATCAAGTGAAATTCCAACTCCGCTCGCGTCAATTTTGCGCAGGTTGATCCCGATTTTCCCCGCCCGCGCCAAAATCTCGTCGGCGGTTTCATCCGCGAGCTGAATTCGAATCGTGTCGAAGAAATTTTCGTGCGCGATTTGCGCGCCGCCAGAACTTAGCGACGAAGCGAGTTGGATGGCGCTGCGATGAACCCGCTCTGCGATCGCGCGCAAACCGCGCGGGCCGTGATACACGGCGTACATGGATGCCATGACCGCAAGGAGAACCTGAGCCGTGCAAATGTTACTCGTGGCTTTATCGCGGCGGATGTGTTGCTCGCGGGTCTGCATCGCGAGTCGATACGCTGGCCGGCCTTCGGCGTCGTGGGAAACGCCGACGAGGCGGCCCGGCATATGGCGTTTGTATTGATCGCGCGTAGCGAAATAGGCGGCGTGAGGGCCACCAAATCCGAGCGGAACACCAAACCGCTGGGTATTGCCAACAGCCACATCCGCACCGAATTCGCCGGGCGGCTTAATTAGGGTTAGGGCGAGTAAATCCGCAGCCACAACGACCAGCGCGCCGCAGGCGTGGGCCGCTGCCGCGAAATTTTCATAATCGTAAATTGCGCCGTCAGTCGCTGGATACTGCACGAGCGCGCCGAACACGGTGTCGTCGAATTCATACTCTGCATAGTTTGCCACCTTTACCTCAATTCCCAGCGGTTTTGCCCGCGTCTGGACGACCTCGATCGTCTGCGGATGGCAATTATTAGCTACCAAGAAAACCTTTCTTCCGGAACTGACGGCGTGGCAAAGGGTCATGGCTTCCGCGGCGGCCGTTGCTTCGTCAAGCAACGATGCATTGGCGATGTCGAGCGCGGTAAGGTCTGTGATCATGGTTTGGAAATTGATCAGCGCCTCAAGGCGGCCTTGGGCCAATTCGGCTTGATACGGGGTATAAGCGGTATACCAGCCCGGGTTCTCCAACACATTCCGCTGGATGACTGGAGGAGTATGGCAATCGTAGTAACCAGCCCCGATGAATGATCGCGCGACTTTATTTTTTTGGGCAAGCCCTCGCAATTCGGATAACGCCTCCGCTTCCCCCTTGGCCTGGGGCAAATTAAGCTTCCCGCCAAAGCGAATGTTCTTGGGGACGGTCGCCTCGATCAACGCCGAAAGATCGGTGAAACCAACTTCGCGTAGCATTTCCTGAGTTTCTTCGTTGCTCAGTCCGATGTGCCGCTGCGCGAACTCCCCGAGATGGTCTGTCGCTTTCCCCGAATTCGATTCACCCGAATGCATGGCGGAGATTACGGAACGACACGGTGCGTTCAAGTGATGGGATCGAAACAAGCGCGGCGGTTTTACAATCACAGCGCCAAAAACACCGCGGCTGCTGCCAGCGCCTTCCAATTAAATGCTGTTAGCTAAACTAATTTGAATCGTAGGTGTCGACACCGTGACTTTTCAATTGCGCACGCAGATCCGCCAACTGTTCCCGGTTTCGCGTTTCGACGGTGCAGAGGACGTTCACGGCGGACACATCCGAACTGGCGAAAGCGCGGTCATGAACCACTTGTTTGATGCTTGCGCCTGTCGATGCGATCTGACTCGCCAGGTCGGCCAAGCCGCCCGGCCGGTCGCTGATCACGGCGATAAACCGTCCCAGTCGGCCGTCGGCGACTAATCCACGTTCGATTACGCGGCTAAGAACGTTCGGATCGATATTGCCGCCGCAAAGGAGAAGAACACACTTCTTGCCGGCGAAGTCTTTCAGTTTTCCCGAGAGACATGCCGCCAAAGGTGTGGCCGCCGCGCCCTCCACGACTCCTTTTTCCAGTTCGACCAATCGCAGAATCGATATCGCAATTTGCTCTTCCGTGACGGTTAGGACTCGATCGACGCGCGACTTCGCAATTTCAAAAGCGTTGGCCCCGACCTCGGGAATGGCAAGGCCATCGGCCAACGTGGCGTGTAGTGCGATTTTCGTCGGTTTTCCCGCTTCCAACGCCGCGGAGAAGCTCGCCACATTTTCCGCCTCAACCGCCACGACCTGAACTTGGGGCCGCACCGTCTTGATCGCGAGCGACACGCCCGCAAGCAACCCGCCACCACCCACCGGGATGATGACCGCATCGAAGTTCGGGACCTGCTCCAGAATTTCCAATCCCATCGTGCCTTGGCCGGCAATGATGGCGGGGTCGTCGTAACCGTCGATATAGGCAAGCCCTTCCTTCTTCGCGATTTCGTGAGCATGCGATTTTGCCTCACCGAAATCCTTGCCAAAAAGAACGACATTGGCGCCAAGCTTTTGGCAATTGGTAACTTTTATGAGTGGGGCAAACTTCGGCATCACTACGGTCGCTGGAATGCCGACAAGCTTTCCCTGATATGCCAGCGCCTGGGCGTGGTTGCCCGCCGAAGCGGCAATCACCCCGCGCTTTTGTTGTTCGGGGGGTAACTGGGCCAAGGCGTTGCGGGCCCCGCGCTCCTTAAAACTGCCGGTCCGTTGCAAATTGTCCAACTTGCAAAAGATTTCCATCCCGGTGATTTCGCTCAGCGGTATGGAAGGTGAGCAGGGCGAATAGAATACGGCGCCTTTGATTCGAGCGCGGGCCGCCTGCACATCTTCGAATGTCACCACGCACGTCCAATATACCGTGGCGGGACGCCCGGCAATGTTTTCAGGTGACGAGCTGTTCTTCTGCCGATCGCTCAAAGACCGCCTAGATGCGGCGCCAACAGGTCACGAATCCAACGCCTGCCGAATGGTCGTGGCCAGCTGTTCGGGATCGAACGGTTTCGGCAGAAAGAACATGCCGCTTTCGATCCGGTCTCCCGTCTTCAGCGACTCTTCCAGATAACCGGAAACAAACACCACCTTGGTTTGCGGAC
The DNA here is from genome assembly GCA_041167025.1 of Verrucomicrobiota bacterium. Lineage (GTDB taxonomy): Bacteria > Verrucomicrobiota > Verrucomicrobiia > Chthoniobacterales > UBA10450 > DATFCK01. Next base: position 2,912 of record JBEEGU010000110.1, on the reverse strand, counting down.
TGGCCTTGCGCAACCAGTTGGCAAAGTCGCGACCGCTCATCTGGGGCATGACCATGTCAGTGAGGAGAAGATGGATTTCCCGACCAGCACGCTCGGTAAACATCCGTTGCGCGTCATCGACGTTGGCGGCTTCGGTTACTTGATATCCCAGGCTGCGAAGAATGCGAACCGAGATGTGCCGCACGCTCACGTCATCTTCCAGCACCATGATGGATTCTGTTCCGGTGGGCAGCAATTTGTTGCTCGGCTTCTTGTAGGAAGGCCCTGCGGGCGCCGGAATTCTCGGGAGGTAAATGTGAACCTTTGTGCCAGCGCCCAGCTCACTTTCAATTCGAATCCGCCCGCCACTTTGACAGACGATACCGAAACTGGTGGCAAGGCCTAGACCGCTGTTAGGTCCGCTCTTTGTCGTGAAGAATGGCTCGAAAAGATGCGCCTTCACCTCGTCGGTCATCCCCGTGCCGTTATCGATTACGCTAATAACGACATATTCACCGGGCGTTAGTTGCTCCAGTCGGGGCATCGCTTTTTCCTCATGATCAAATATGGCGGTGGTCGTCTCCAAAGTGAGTTGTCCACCTTTGGGCATCGCATCGCGCGCGTTCACTGCCAAATTCAGAATAATCTGAGTCAATTGTCCCGCGTCCACCTTTATAAAGGCTCCGGGCTTTTCGCGATGCAGGTCGCAAACGACTGTGATGTTGTCGCCCAGCAGGCGTAGAAGGGAACGCTCGAGATTCGTGACAAGGGAATTTACCTCGATGACATGAGGCTCCAATGACTGCCGCCGACTGAAGGCAAGGAGTTGGCCGGTCAGGGCCGACGCGCGCCCGGCCGCTTTGCGAATCTCGGCGACATGACTTGCGACTACGTCTTTTGGGCCGGTTTCAGAGAGAACCAGGTCACTGTAACCGAGGATGGTGGTGAGAAAATTATTGAAATCGTGAGCTACGCCGGCGGCAAGCTGACCGAACGCATCCATTTTTTGAGAACGGCCGAGTTGATCCTGAAGTTGTTTGCGGGCGGTGACATCCATGAGCGATCCGACGAAACGCGTGGCGCGACCATCAGCATTTCGAACGATTAAAGCCCGCTCCAGAATTTGGAGATAATCTCCATTCGCGCGCCGGAAACGATACTCGCCGCTCCAATATTCGCTGTCAGATGCGAGTACATCGCGGATGGAAGCAGTGACACGGGGGCGATCAGCCGGGTGAATGTTTTCATCCCAAAATCCGATTCCTATCCGGACCGATATGGCTTCGTGTCCGAATAAGCTTTCCAGGCCCTGCGGCCAGGAGAGAGAGCCGTTCGCTACATTCCAATCCCGAACTGCATCGTTCGTAGCCCGGGCAAGGTACGGCAGATGATCGCCGCTTTGCGTTTGATGATGGCTAGATACGCCGCAGCTCTCAGTTTGAGGGATTCGTCCGTTGGAGTGGGTGAGTTCCGGTTCATTTTGTCCGCTTATTTTTGCGAGAGCTGGTAAATCTGTGCCGGTAGGTAATCCCATGCGTCGCGACAATCAAAAGCATCAATAAATCCAGCTAGATCCATGCCCTCACTTTGACACCGTCACTCGAATGCGTGTGGCTTTAGTCGATCCTGAAAAATATAGCTGAACCGGCAATTTATCAGGCAATGCGCCGACCCTTGATTTGCCACCCTCTTACGAAATCAAATCTCAATGAGCAGCATTTGCAACGCGACCTAGGGACATTTTCGGCGCTCGGAAAAGAAGGAGAAATATTCCCGCCAAGAGGTCAGATCAGTCTTTTCGTTGCGCTGACGAGTAACCGTTCTTCTTCAGGAAGGAGCCTCGCTTTTTTGGCGGCATTTAGAAACTGGCGCGCGCGTTCTACCTCGCCGTTTTCGACCAGCATCACGACATAATAGGCCGCGACCGCCGGTACGCGCAGCTGGTCAGCTCTTAACTTTCCCATGATCTTTAATCCCTCTCCAGTTTTGCCTTCGGTGTGAAGGGCAAATGCATACGTGACCGCAAATGCCGCGTTTCGCGGGTGTTCGAGATAAAGCTTCTCGGCAACGCGATGGGCCATTGCATCGTTCTTCACCAGTAGAGCAAGGCTTGCGGAATTATTCGCGGCGATCAAATCATCCGGATTGAGTTCGTGTGCGCGTTTGGCGACGCGAAGCAGCCCATAAGTATCGCGTTTTTCTTTGTAGAGTTGCTGCAGGGCGTTCAGCGCTGCTTTAGGATTATCGTCGCCGTTTGCAATTGCCCACCATGCCTCCTCCGCCTGGTCTCTATAACCCCAGCCTTCGGATAATCGAGCCACGACAGCGAGTTGGTCGGATTGCACTTGCGCGCTCTTGAGCGCGCTGCGCCACATCGCTTGCGATTCCATCGAGGGAGCAGCTGAATTGTTCAAGCGACGGGCCGCATGACTCGCCACCGCGAGGCGCAAGCTGTCCAGATTTCCCCAATTCTTTCCTGCTACGAAATCGCGCAAGCCCGCCCAGTCTCTGCGGCAACTGAAGGACTCCGAGACGGCCATTGGCACTGGCTGGGTGTCGGCGACGGTGGGGTTTAATTCGCGCGACCAGGCGATTGCCTCGGTTGCCAGATCATGCCGATTCATCCATGCGATCATTTCGGCCGCCGTACCCGCGTTGGATCTGGCGAGAGATTCTACCTGTTTGAGCGTGGCAGCGCTGCGATCGGTCTCTTGGCAAGCTTCCAAATCGAGCAAATGATCGGCAAAAACCACCCCTGGCTGTTCTTTCAGTTTTTGTCCCCATTCTTCTGCAGCAGGGTGTTGCTTTCGTGCGACCGCGTCGGCGGTGAGCGCGCGCCACGCGGACAAACGGGTCGCGGCGTTGCTCGTTAAATGTATCAACTCCTGGCGCGCTTCTTCGACTGCTTGTTCCTGGTTGGACTTTAATCTGAC
>JBEEGU010000109.1:0-7824 GCA_041167025.1 Verrucomicrobiota bacterium | reverse complement strand
GAAAGGAGTCATGGACGCCACCATGGCGCAGATTCGCCCCTTGCTAAATCCGGACCAGCAAAAGAAAGCGGATGATCTGCAGAAGGCCCATCAAGATCTGCATAGCGCGATGAAGAAACTTCACGACGCTAAAAGCGAGTAAATGGTGGGGCCGCATTCGCGGCATCACGTTTGTGTTAGCTGATGCGGTGGCAGCCGGGAAACGGTCGCCGCCGCATTTCTTTTGCCGAGAAAGATAGGTAGCGGCCGTTCACCGAACGGCCATGGTGCGAAGGATAAAGCGGAATGGCGATTGAGTTTCGGCATGCAATCACCGCTGCCAGCGATGCCGCAGGAAGTTTGTTTCGCCCGCAGATTCTGCGGGTAAGTTCGGTGGCGGTGAAACTTTCCCACAAGATTGCGAAGCTGGCGCGTCCGGAATCGTACCAACGGACCTGGCGACGGTTACAGCGAAAAATTCATCCGATTCCGTTGCGGCCGCTGCTTGCCAGCCTTGATCAGGAGCGTGTTCGCGGCATTCAAGCGCGTTACGCTTCTTCACCGGTGCAGATTGCTAAGTATGCCGATATCGAGCGGTGGATGAAGTTCAACATCGAACGGGTGCAGGATCTCCAATTGCATCGCTCACCGCCGCAAGACGTGCTTGACCTTGGCTGTGGTGGTGGATTTTTTCTCTACATTTGCCGGCAACTCGGCCACCGCTGTATGGGATTGGATCTGGAATGGTTCCCGGTCTTCACTGAGCTGCTCGATCTATTTCAAATTGAACGCAAAATTTGGGAAATTAAGGCTTTCGAGCCGCTGCCCGATCTCGGCCGCAAATTCGATTGGATCACCGCATTCTCGACTGGGTTTAATCGCGTGAAGAAATCCCCATGGAGGTCGCGTGAATGGGAATTTTTTCTGGATGATCTCGGGAAGCATTTGAAACCAAACGGCAAAATCTTCTTCGCCTTGAATCCCGAAGGCAGGGGTGGCCGCTACTACGATGACGAGCTACGAAGTTTCTTTCTCAGTCGCGGTGCCGAAATCGAGCGCGAGCGAATATTCTTTCCGGGCGCCCCATAACGATCGCTGGCGATCACAAGACTAGGGAGAGGCCGAGGGCGCGGGGGACGTATTTGCCGCAACCGTTTTCACATCGCTGATACTGCCGTCGGTAAAGATGATCAGGCTTCCATTGCCATGTTCATTGCCAGTTTCGATGAACCAGGGTTGGCGTGGCCATTGGTGCGGGGTCGTTGGTTTGTCGTCAAAGGCCATGGCTACGTAATCCACACGAATGTTTTCCGGCTTTGACAGATCAGGGTTACCCATTTCTTGCTGGATGGTCGGACAGATCCAGGTTTGTTGGGTGGGGCCAAAAGGCCGAAGCGCCGCAATCCATCCGCTGGCGTAATCTTGATCGGCAGAGTCGGACTCGTCGTTCATCCGGATTTGAGGCCAGCCGCCATTTTGCTGCAAATACGATTCCGTTGCTACGTAGAGATTGCGAAGATTCGCCGTGCATTGGACGCGCTGGGCGCGTTCGCGCATTCGAGAAGCAACTGAGAGAAGCAACGCGGCAAGGATGCCGACGATGACAATTACGACGAGCAGCTCGGGTATGGTAAAAGCAGAGCGGGATTTCACATCCCGATAGGATCGGTCTTCAATGACGATTTGCGTGCCGTGGCTATTGCGCTTCGGACTGCTTGCTCCCAGTCACCACGTAAGCGATCTCGTCGAAAATCGAGTTAACCGCGAGCGAAAATTGTATATCCGCCTTGCCTTTCAATCGCACGAGCGAAGATGTTCCACTCACAATCGACCGGGCCTTCGCCGTCATCTGGCCGACCGCTTGCGCCGCGAACGTCTGAGTCGCAAACGTCGTTTTTACCGTGACGTTTCCGTCTTTGTCCGTCGTTTCCTCGGTGCCGGTCACAACCTGGCTAACGAAATTGAAGGTTCCATGGATCAACCCGGTGATTTTCGCCGTCACACTGTCAGCGGAGCCTTGGACAGTGCCGGAGTAAGCCTCACCTTCGTTGAAGATAATAACCGGTCCCGTAGCAGCTCCGGACTTTGGCACCAAAATATTAAAAACGCCAATCGAGTTCGCCTCGCAACGTCCGGCCAAAGGCGTTGCATTTGGCTTTGGCGTGGCAGTGTTGCACGGCTGGGGGGAAAAAACGCCCGAATAATTACCGGTAATGGTCACCGTAGCGCCGCCCCCGTAATCGGGGCCACCGCTAATCCCAAGAGAAAAAAGCGCGATGCAAAGAAACGCGAGGAGTCCCACCGTGGTTTCGGTCAAGCCAAAGATAAACTTCATCTCTTTCAGTTAAGGGGAGATCGGTTCCACGGTCAATCCGAAACTGGACCGCGGTGCGGTTCGCGCGCGCTCAAATCACCTTCCAGCGTTGCGTCTGCGTCGGGCGGTTATCGTCCGACCGGGTCCGGTTCGTCCAAATCGATCCGCAAACCTAACTCGCGCAACATGTAATCCGGGCCGGCCACAAAGCAGGCAAGATCAGTGACAAGGCTGTTCCTGGTCCCCAACGATAAAAGGGACCCAGCGCGTTGTTTTTTCTCATTCGAATGTTGTTATTCGACATTCGCACTTTGAAATTGCGTTCAGTTGACCCACTTGCCGTTCTGTGAACTGAGAATGGGCAATTCTTCCATCATGAATTGGGTCCGGCCGATCGCCCCAATCATGTGCGTACCGGTAGCGGTGTACCACTTCTTCGACATGCTCTCACCGGTATGACACCCCCAGCTCTTGACATACGCACCACGGGCAAACACACGCCGGTCAATTCTGGTGAGCTCTTTTTCGTGTAGCCACGACTTGCAAGCGCTGTCGATGTTGTTGCTGTAGTCGAACATGAAACAGGCTTTATTTGAATGCCCAAAATATTCGAAGCCGCCGATCTTGACCTCATTACGCGGCTGCCCGGAATTCATATAGGCGGTGACCTCGGCACCTTGACTAAACCAGACTAGATTGACGCCGAACTTGTCACGAACGGAGTTGATATAGGCGATCAAGTCCTGTTTTTCCTGGGTCCCGCGCTCGACGTAACCTGGCCGGTAAACGAGCCAGGTGATTTTCTGATCCGGGCCCAGCTGAGTCTGAAGCTGCTCAGTGCGTATTCGGGCGGCCCGGACGAAATTTGCCCACCAATGATCGTGCGGCTGGGTTTTGTATTTCTCCCATTGGTACATCGAAGGCCCGCCGACGAGGAGAATCCATTCGGTCGGGGGACGATTGCCGGCAGTGGCGCTGCTGACCAAGGCGGTGATGAGCAATAAAAAGGCAAGCAGGCGTTTCATCTTTTCGGGAGGGAACTATTTACGCAGGACGTGAAAATCCGCAAGTGGATGGAGGTGGATCGCGCTCGCCAAGCGCGATGGTAAAAGAAAGCGACCAAGCCGCTCACGACATTTTACCGGCTTAAGGCGGCCAGTTCCACTGGAGGGACGAGCTCGTCTCGTCCCACTATTGCGCCGCGCTGCGGCGATTTGATTAACATCACTCGGAGAGCACGATCCACCTTTGCGTTGGACAGATTTTCGCTGCCTCCAACTGCGTATTAGAACGCCAGGTCTACTTCATCCCGAACCAAATCGTTCCATTTTTGCCGGTTCCGAATCAGGGCAACGCGATCGCCGCGCACCATTGCCTCGGCCGGCAGCGGACGGGAGTTATAATTGGATGCCATGACAAATCCATAAGCCCCAGCGCTCATCAGCGCGAGAAGATCGCCTTCGCCTACAGCCGGCATGGCGCGGTTCTGAGCAAAAAAATCGCCGCTTTCACAAACAGGCCCGACGACGTCCATTTTTTCAGCGTGGTTGTCGGCCGGTTGGTCCACCGGCACAATCTCGTGATAGCTCTGGTAAAGCGCCGGCCGGATCAGATCGTTCATCCCGGCATCGACAATCACGAATTTTTTTCGCCCGGTTTCTTTAATATAACGAACACGGGTCAGAAGGACTCCGGCATTGCCGACTAGCAATCGTCCCGGTTCAAGCAGAATCCGTAAATCAAGTCCCTGAAGGGTGGGCGCCATCGCATCCACATACTGTTGTATGGATAAGGTGGCGTGATGACTCACGGCTTGCTCCCCCGTTTTTTTCTTCCACCAATCCCCACTGCCGCTGGCAAAGGATGATTGATAAACGATGCCGAGTCCGCCGCCGATACTGAAAAATTCAATATCGTGGCGTTTTTTTAACTCGCGCACCAGTGGCGCGACCTTCTCCACCGCCGCGGCAAAAGGAGCGGCTTCGGTGATTTGCGATCCGATATGCATTTGCACCCCAACGATGTCGATCTGGGGCATCTTCGCCGCGCGCTCGTAGATGGCGGCAGCCTTTTCGAGGGCAATACCAAATTTTGTCTCGAGCGAACCGGTCGAAATATACTCGTGAGTGTGCGGATCGACGTCTGGATTCACTCGCAACGCGATCGGCGCGCGCCGCCCTTTTCGGGTCGCGACTTTATCGATGTGGGCGAGCTCGGCTTCGCTTTCGACATTAAAGCTGTGAACGCCCTGTTCGAGCGCGTATCCGATTTCGTCTTCCGACTTCCCGATGCCGGCGAAAGTGCACTTCTTCGGATCGCCACCGGCCCCGAGCACCCGGAACAGTTCTCCTCCGGAAACGATGTCGAATCCGGCGCCGGCCTCGGCCAATAACTTCAGGATAGCGCGATTTGAGTTCGCTTTGACCGCATAGCAAATGAGGTGATCGAGAGGAGTGAGTGTGGCATCAAGACGCCGGTAATGATCGAGGATGGTTCCGGCACTGTAGACATACAAAGGTGTCCCAAATTTTCCTGCCACGCCGGCAAGATCGACATTTTCGCAATGGAGTTTGCCATTGTGATAGTGAAATGAATGCACGGCCGAATGACAATCGTTAGGGCACGAACACCCTCAGACAAAGATTAAGCACGCCGATCAAAGCCACTCCGGCGGAAAAGCTTGTTATGACCAATTGTTTGCCGTGTTTCACCATCTCACCGAGGAGCGCGTGGGCAGCGAGATAGAGGAAACCGCCTCCGATGTGCGCCATGATTAACCCGAGCCAGAAGGTGGAGGCTCGAGCTAACAAAAAGAACCCGATCGCGCCGCCCACGAGCGTGGCTGCCTCGGTCGCGGCGACATAGCCAAAGGTTGCTCCGCGCCGAAATCCGGCGCCGATAAGCAAGCTGCCCAGGGCAAGGCCTTCCGGAAGCTTGTGAATGCAGAGGGCCAAAAACAAAGACCACTTCGCCGCCTCGCTAGCGACCGTGTTCTGTCCGATCCCCAGCGCCAGCCCGTCGCTGGTGCTGTGGATAACCAGGGCCACGATCAGGACAATGGCAATTTCACTAAAGTGGCGGGTGGCGTCCTCATCGAAATGGCTGGCGGCGCAAGCCGGGCAAACGTGATGAACGTATTTGCTGACCAAAAAGAAGAGGGCGTATCCCGTTGCTGCCGCTAGAAGCACCATCCACCAGGCATTCGTTTCGATACTCTCAGGGAAGATGGCGAACAAGGTCACGCCGAGGAGCGTGCCAGCCGCCAGACTGATCAACGAACAAAGGGCTTGGTGGGATAATCGTAGCAGGACGCTGATCGTCCCGCCGGCGACAGCAAAAAGGTAAGCGGCTACGATCTGCCATAAAATGATCTGGCTAGTCATTGGTGTCTGTCGCAAAGAGCTCTGCTAACGGAATCGTCTAAGAGTCTGCAAATGTCCGGTGATCTTCGCGGCAGTGTTGTGTCTCGATTGTGACGTGAACGAGTTCCTGGTGCTGCTCAAGCAATCCGCGGTATTGGTCGGAGGTTTTCGGCTCGTGCGACACGATCGAAACGATGGCGGCGAATTTGCCGACGCCGACCTGCCAAACATGCAAGTCAGTTACGACCGAGTCCCCATCGCTTTCCAGCGTCCGACGAATCTGCTCGGGCAGATCGGAAGATGCCGGTGTCCGATCGAGCAAGATGCCGCTCGTATCGCGAATCAACGTGTAGGCCCAGGACATGACGACGCCGCTGCCAACAACTCCGACCACCGGGTCAAGCCACGTCCAGGCGAAAAATTTACCGGCGAGCAACGCCGCGATGGCGGTCAAGGAGGTGAACGCGTCGGCCAGAACATGAAGGTATGCGGCGCGCAGGTTGAGGTCATGATGATGGGCATGGCCGTCATGCTCGTGTCCATGTCCATGAGTGAGGACGAGCGCGCATGCCAGATTGACGAACAATCCAAGGACGGCGATGCCGATCGCCTCATTAAAATAGATGGATAACGGCGAAAAGAAGCGATGGACTGACTCGGCGGCCATGAGTAATGCGACGACGGCGAGGACGATGGCACTGGCGAATCCGCCGAGAACGCCAATCTTCGCGGTGCCGAAACTGTGTAACGGATTGTCAGCGTAGCGACGGCTGAAATAATAAGCGAGCGCGCTGATAAAAAAGGCGGTCACGTGCGTGCCCATGTGCCAGCCGTCGGCCAGCAACGCCATCGAGTTGGAGGCGACACCGGCAACGATTTCGAGCACCATCATCGCAGCCGTAATGCCGATGACGATACGGGTGCGTCTTTCCGCGACCGACGAATCCAATGCGAAATCGTGCGAGTGCCGGAAGTGGGAGTGATTAGTCTGTTGCATCAACACGGAGGACAAACCGGATTGCGGCGCGCCCCCCTGACTAGGACTTTGCCAACAAACCCATTTTTTTTCCAATCAAGGAATAAATGGAGGTTAGCAAGAGCAATCCGCCGAAAGTGCAAACGATCGTCGCACCGGATGGTAAGTCCGACCAAAAGGAAAAGTACAAGCCGGCGACACCGCCAATCAGCGAAAGGGCCCAGCCAATGAGCAACCTGGTCGAGACGGAACGGGCCAAACTCACCGCGCAAACTGCCGGTGCGATCAAATAACTGAAGACGAGCAAGACACCCGCGACACGCACAAAAACGGTCACAACCAGGCCGAAAGTGGCGTAGAACAGAAAATCCCACCAACGCACGCGCAATCCGCGTTCGTAAGCTTGTTCGCGCTGAAACGAAATGAGCAGGAACGGTTTTCGCAACAGGAAGTGGACGACGCCGACGACAGCGAAAACGACAAAGCATTTCCAAACTTCTGCCGCGCTCACAACCGTGATATCGCCGACAAGCATGTTGCGTATTTCTTCGTTGCCGTGCGGCGAACGGCTGAGCAGTAATATTGCCGCCGCGGCTGCGACTACGTAAGTAATCCCAATGATTGCTTCTTGAGGAACTTGACTGACTCGTTTGCCCGTCACGGAGAAAATTGCAGCGCCTATTAAAGTGACAGCGAGTCCGATAGCGGACGCAGCGAGGCTTTCCGGCTCAAAGCGTAGTAGCACGGCAAGGCAGATTCCGAGCGACGCCATCTGCGCCATGGCGATATCGATAAAAATAATCCCGCGTTGAACGACATGGAGGCCCAGATAAACAAGCAACCACGGCAAAAGCACGCAGGCAGCGATCGGCCAAAACATTACGTCCCACATAAATCAATGGTGGAGCAAATTTCCCAACTTGCTGTCCTTCAGATTTGCAACTTGGAGGGTTGCGCCGCTTTTTTCGCAGTTCATTTCAGAGCTCCAACCAGTCCTGACACGAGTTTGTCAATCAGCTTGATATAACTATCGGTCCCGGGCAGCCCGCCGGGGAATTGCGCGAAGTCGACGCATTTCGCGCCAGTCGCGCTGGCCACCTTTTCCGCAATTTTCCGATCGTGGAACGGCTCGACGATAATGGCCTTCATTTTCTGCGCTTTCATTTTCTCGATGACTTCCGCGAGGTGCGACG
>JBEEGU010000108.1:0-5945 GCA_041167025.1 Verrucomicrobiota bacterium | reverse complement strand
TAATCGATCTCGCGGCGCATTATCGATTACCCGTTCTCGCGACCAACGGTGTGCAATATGCCAAACCGTCCGGACGCCAGGTGGTGGATGTGTTCACCTGTATCCGGGAACACACCCATTTGGATGCCGCGGGAAAACTACTGACTCGAAATGCCGAACGCCATTTAAAGAGCGATGCTCAAATGCGTGCGCTTTTTCATGACCTGCCCGAGGCGGTGGAAAATAGTGCCCGCCTGGCCGAACGCCTGAGTTTTTCGCTCGAAAATATCGGTTACGAATTCCCCTCTTTTCCAGTGCCCGACGGGCATAACATGGATTCTTTTCTGCGGCGCATTGTTCTTTTTGGCGCGCAGCAGCGCTACGCCGCGATCAGTAGCGCGGTCAAAGCCAAGCTCGAGGAAGAGCTCGCGCTGATCAGCAAGCTGGGATTTCCGGGATATTTTTTGATCGTCTGGGACATCGTCAATTTCTGTCGCGAACAAAACATCATGGTGCAAGGCCGGGGCAGCGCAGCGAACAGCGCAGTCTGTTATTGCCTCGGCATCACCCCGGTTGATCCCGTCAGCAACAATCTCGTTTTCGAGCGTTTTCTGAGCGAAGGCCGCAAAGGGTGGCCGGATATCGATCTCGATCTTCCGAGCGGTGACCGGCGCGAGAGCGTGATCCAGGAAATCTATCGCCGTTACGGGAAACATGGCGCAGCCATGACCGCGAATGTCATTTCGTATCGCGGACGGAGCGCCGCCCGCGAGATCGGGAAGGCGCTTAATTTTTCGCCAAGCATTCTGGAGCGGTTCTCCCATCTCTTCGCCAATGGCGACTTTCCGCACACCCTCGATTTAGCCGCGCAAATCGAACAAGCTGGGTTGCCCAGGCAACATCCTCGGATGCCTGCGTTTATCGATTTATATCGAGCGATTTACGGATTGCCGAGACATCTCGGCCAGCATTCCGGAGGAATGATCATTTGCCAGAACAAACTGAGCTCCTTCGTTCCGCTCGAGAACGCCTCGATGCCCGGGCGGGTCGTGGCGCAATGGGACAAAGACGATTGTGAGGATCTCGGCATCGTCAAAGTCGACCTGCTTGGACTTGGAATGATGTCGGTCATGCAGGATGCGCTCGAACTTTGCTGTGAGCGCGGCCGCCCCCTCGACCTCGCACATATCCCGAAAGATGATGCCGCTACTTTCGATATCATGCAGAAGGCCGACACCATCGGCGTTTTTCAAATCGAGAGCCGGGCACAAATGGCAACGCTGCCGCGGATGAAACCCAATTGTTTTTATGATGTCGTAATTGAAGTGGCCATCATTCGGCCAGGTCCGATCCAGGGCGACATGGTGCATCCCTACCTTGCTCGCCGTTCCGGTCGGGAGAAAATCACCTATTTTGATCCGCGTCTTGAACCGATTCTCAAGCGAACACTTGGTGTTCCACTCTTTCAGGAGCAGATGCTCAAGATTGCCATGGTCATGGCCGATTTTTCCGGGGATGAAGCGGAAGAATTACGGCGCGCGCTGAGTTTTCATCGTTCCGAAGAGCGAATGAACAAGGTCAGCGTAAAACTTCGCGCCGCCATGGAGCGAAAAAATATCGCGCCGGAAGCGATCGACAAAATCATTCAAGCCATCAGTTCTTTCGCGCTCTACGGATTTCCGGAATCTCATGCCATCAGTTTTGCCATTCTAGCGTATGGCAGCGCTTACTTGAAAGTGCATCGAGCGCCTGAGTTCTATGCCAGCTTGCTCAACAATCAGCCAATGGGGTTTTATACACCGGCAACGATTGTGAAAGATGCTCATCGGCATGGCGTTAAAACACACCCTGTCTGCGCACAACAATCAACCTGGCGCTGCGCGGTCGTTCAGGATGATACCATTCGGTTAGGCTTTTGCGTCGTTAATGGATTGCGCCAGGAGCATGCCGAAGAATTAGAGCGGCAACGCAATCATCGACCTTTTCGGTCGCTGGAAGATTTCAAGCGCCGTGTGTCGCTATCGAAAAATGAGCTGCGAACTTTGGCTGAGCTCGGAGCGCTAAATGGCTTTTCTGATCATCGTCGCGCGGCAATGTGGCAAATCGAAGAAGCGATGCATGACGATCTTTTGACCAAAGCGTCTCATTCTGATCCTACCGCTCGGGATGACAACAAATTGGTCTCTTCCTCTCCGCTGAAGCGCATGACGCTTCCGGAACGTGTTAAAGCGGATTACGACACAATGAATCTGACGACGGGGCCGCACCCGATGAAATTGTTGAGAGAAAGATTTCCCAACGCCTGGCGCGCAAGTGACCTCATTCACGCTTCCCACGGCGCCACGGTTCAGATTGCCGGCAACGTTATTTGCCGGCAGCGCCCCGGCACCGCTAAAGGATTTGTTTTTATCAGCCTGGAAGATGAAACCGGAGTCTCCAACGCGATCGTTCACCCCGATTTATTTGAACGATGCCGCCTTGTCATCACAGAGGAAGCGTTTTTATTGATCGAAGGCGAAGTGCAGAATTCCGAAGGCGTTGTTCTGATCAAAGCGCGGGAGTTGACACCACTCGCGCATGACGAGCTGGCCGTTTCCAGCTCACACGATTTTCATTGAATGATAAGGTGGGAGGGATCTCAGCGTCCCGACGACCACGACGGAATCGCGGCATCGCACCGTTGCACATTTGTTATTCCCCCGCGTGCCGTCGTGACGGCTCCTTCGGTTCCGCCGGTTTCTCAACCGGTTCGTCCGCGGATTCAATCCATTCGGTATGGAACACTCCTGGCTTATCAATCCGCTCATACGTGTGGGCACCGAAGAAGTCACGTTGCGCTTGCAAGAGGTTTGCCGGCAGGCGTGCCGAGCGATAACTGTCGAAATAACCAATCGATGCGGCGAACGCCGGAACAGCAACGCCGAACTCGATCGCCCTCGCTACCGCCACGCGCCAGTTGCTTTGGGTCTGAGTGAGAATGCTGGTAAAATAACTGTCGAGCAAGAGATTGTGCAGGTCGCGCTTGCGCTCATACGCTTCGCGAATTCGATTCAAGAAAATCGCGCGGATGATGCAACCTCCCCGCCAGATGGTCGCAATTCCGCCTAGGTCCAGGTTCCACCGGTATTGTTCGCTCGCCGCACGCAATAGTTCCATGCCCTGCGCGTAGGACACAATTTTGGATGCATAAAGCGCATCCCTAACGGCGTCGATCAGCTGCGCCTTATCCCCTTCAAACTTTTTCGGACTTGGATGCGGCAGAATCTCGGACGCCGCTACGCGCTCGTCTTTGCGTGAGGAAATGACCCGTGCTTCGACCGCAGCGTTAATCGTCGCGATGACGACCGACTGTTGAATGGCGGATTGAAGCGTCCAGATGCCGGTGCCCTTTTGGCCGGCTTTGTCGAGAATCACGTCGACAAGCGGCTTTTGCGTTTCGGGATCAACCTTCGCGAAAATCTGCGCAGTGATCTCAATCAGGTAACTGTTTAGTTCGCCCGCGTTCCATTTTTTGAAAACATCGGCCAACTCCGATGCGCCCAAACCGAGCACGTCCTTGAGAATTGCGTACGCCTCACAAATCAACTGCATATCGCCGTATTCGATCCCGTTGTGCACCATTTTGACGTAGTGACCAGCGCCATCTGGCCCCATGTATCGGCAGCATGGTTCTCCATCGACCTGCGCCGCAATCTTGCGAAAAATGGGCGCGATGATTTCCCATGATTCACGGGAACCGCCCGGCATGAGGGATGGCCCTTTGAGCGCGCCTTCCTCACCGCCGGAAACCCCCATACCGACGAAATGAATGCCTTTAGCTTCGAGTTCCTTGCACCGCCGCTGTGTGTCAGTGAAAAGCGAATTGCCGCCATCGATGATCACGTCGCCCTTGCTCAGTAAGGGGGTGAGCTGGCCGATAACTGCATCAACCGGTGCGCCGGCTTTGACCATGATCATCGCCTTACGCGGCTGCTTTAAAGCAGCCACAAACTCTTCCATCGTCGCGCCACCAACGATATTCTTGCCTTTGGCGCGGCCGGCGAGAAATTTTTCCGTGACCGCGGTGGTGCGATTAAATACCGCAACCGCAAAGCCCTTGGATTCCATGTTCAAGACAAGGTTTTCGCCCATTACTGCCAGGCCGATGACTCCAATATCAGATTGATTCGTGTTCACTTTGGTATTTCCTATCGTGCGCCGCGATGTTGCCCGAGAAGCTTAGCGAGCAAACAGACTGTATGGCAAACTCCGTTTGTGAAATCCGGTTGACTACGGCCGAGCTAAAACTTGGAGACGACATTCCCAGTTTCAGCGGCGCAGTTGTTGATTTTTGGGGATTGGTGCGTCCGCTCGAGGCGCACCATCAAATTGAAGGGATTGATTACGAAGCGCATACCACCATGGCGGAGCATCAATTACAGTTAGTCGCGCGTCAGGCCGCGGAAAAATTCGAATTGCATTCGATTGTCATTCATCATCGAGTCGGCTTCGTCCGCGTAAAAGAGGCTTCAGTTTTTGTGCGGGTGACGAGTCAACATCGAACCGAGGCTTTTCAGGCCAATCAATGGATCATGGATGAATTGAAACGAAAGGTTCCGATCTGGAAACGGCCCCGGTTCAAGTTTCAGGATGATCTTGCAGGCGACACCCTGGAAAAGGATGTAGTGTCGCAATAATGAATTGGGCCAACCGAATTACGTTGAGCCGGCTGGCTTTGACCGTGTTGTTTGTCGCTGCCCTTAATTCTTCCTGGCACTATGCGCGCACTACAGCGCTCCTGATCTTCCTCCTCGCCGGAGTGAGCGATTTCGTCGATGGCGAAGTGGCCCGGCGCTATGGCAGCATCACAAATTTTGGTAAATTGATGGATCCTCTCGTGGATAAGATCATGATGGCGGCGGCTTTCATTTCTCTCGTGCCACTGAAAGCTGTTCCAGCATGGGCTGCGACCGCCGTGGTCGCGCGCGATTTCCTTATTACCGGGCTGCGCTTAATGGCAACGGCGAAGGGCCGCGTCCTGCCGGCAGAACGCCTCGGGAAACACAAAACTTCCTGGCAGATCATTACCGTGATCTTCTTTCTTTTCCTGCTGTCAGCGCTGGAGCTGCGCTACGCTGACAGTGACAGCGGCTGGTGGCAGCGCGCGTGGCATGACGCCGGGCCGGTTTTGATTTGGATCACCGTGGGCCTGACGCTCTTTTCCGGCCTCGGGTTTACCTGGCGGAATCGCCAGCTGATTGCGCCTGATCAGTAGGCGCCGGCTTCATTCAATCGCCGTTCCGTTAGAAAAACGTCTGCGGCACTTCAACACGGTCGCCCGGCTGAAGCTTTACGTCTTTCGACGGGTCCTTGCGGAACTGGCGGATATCGAAAACTTTCGCTGTGTTTCCGCGCAAGAGCCGCACACGCTTCTGATCGGCAAAATCATTGAATCCTCCAGCTGCGTTAATCGCAGTTAGCAGCGTCATGTCCTCGGTAAACGGTACACGTGACGGGGTCCGCACCGCTCCGCCGACGTTGACGAATCGCGCCGCGGGTTGCATGAGAATGGTGACGTTTGGGTTGGTGTAAATTTTCCCCGATCGATAACTTTCTTCGATTGAGCGTGCGAGCTGCGACGGCGTCAGCCCATCGGCTTTGACCTTGTTAATGTAGGGCAGACTGATGGAGCCGCTCGAGTCGATCGTGTAGGTGTTATTCACCTGAAGCTGCTCATCCTGCGGAACGCCGCCGATCTTGAGCTCGATGGGGTCGCCGATCCGGAGCATAGCCGACTGACCGAAGGCGATCGCGGCACATGCAAACAAAAGAGAAACAAAAAGAGCGAGCCTCATTAATAGTCGTCCGGACCGGACGCACCGTTGGTCGTGGGCGAAGCGGCTTTTTGCGGCCGACGCTTGGAGTCCTTCTCCCGCGGGGCGTAATAGCCGTAGTAGTTCGTATAGTAGTAGTAGTTCTGGTCGTGC
>JBEEGU010000107.1:0-3208 GCA_041167025.1 Verrucomicrobiota bacterium | reverse complement strand
GTCGGCGACGGGGCGAAGCGGACGCGAATGTCGGAAGTCATTTCGGATTCAATCTAACAAGAAAGATCAATCCCTCACCTTAATCCTCTCCCTTTTTTGAAAGGGAGAGGCAAAAGTGAAGATCGTGCTCATGTCGAGAGCAGTTTGAATGGCACAAGCCGGTACCTAGAGTGATGAAACGCACAATCGAGCTACTCGCTCGGTTGTAGGGGAAGCAGTTTGCTTCCCTCAGGTTGTAGAGGTCTCGCTCTGCGAGACGCGGCGCGGGACAAAAAGCATCAGCGCCGCGTCGCCCATAGGGCGACGTCTACCGTTCACTCAATAAAAATGTGACCCGTCCGCCGACGAACATGTCGATTTCCGGAGAGATTGGTTTTGGCGACGCCACCGGCGGGATCGAGCAGCTCCCGCACCCGCTCGATCACCTCGAAACCAACATCGGTCACGTGTGCTGCGCAGAGCCATTGATGGAGAATGCGCCTTTGCACCGCAATCGGCATTTTCCGAAGTGGCTGAACGGCCAGAAGTGGCCGCTGGCAAATGTTCGCCGGGAGCAGCGTTTCGAAAAAGTTTTCTTCCTCACCAGCAATCACTGCCGTTCTCCAAATGTTCTGCCGGATGTTACGCGCGAATGTTTTCTCCAGATACGGTATGACGCGTCGTCGAATTCGGTTGCGCAGCGGCGTCAGGTCGGTGTTTGAGTCATCCTCGCGGAAGGCGAGTCGATTTGCGCGAACGTACTTGTTAATTTCGCCACGCCAAACATCGAGCAGCGGCCGCACGATCGTAAGATCAGCATCGTCGGCACAGCGCTCGGATATTTCGCGCATCGCCGCGAGACCGGACGTTCCCGCCCCGCGAAAAAGATTCAGTAACAAAGTTTCGACGAGATCGTCCGCATGATGACCCAGAAAGATGACCCGCGTCCGCCGGCGTCTCGCAGTTTTGCCAAAAAACGCGTAGCGCGTTTTGCGTGCGGCAGTTTCAATCGACATTTTCTCCTTCGCCGCGATTGCGCGCACATCCGCGGATGCGGTTTCGAACGGCAGACCGGAGCGAGACGCCAGTTTTTCAACAAACCGGGCATCGGCGGAACTGGAACGACCACGCAAGCTGTGGTTCAGATGGCACACCACTAGGTTATCGTAGCCGCCCTGCACCAGCCAGTGGAGGAGCGCAACAGAATCGCGGCCGCCGGAAACTCCTACCAGGTAGCGGCCCGACGCCGGAAAAGCGCGGTGGAGTTTTTTAGGATCACCGAACGCCTTCATACGCCAAATTAACGCAAGTTGCCGGCTGGCGACGAGCGAAACGCGAAAGGAAACGCCTTGCCGTCAACTCGGTCTTCGGGTGGCGGCGATTGCCCTTAATTGGCCATTCTGCTCGCATGGCCAACAAGCGGTAGCGGTTCCGTGACCGCCCCCCAACTGCAAACCTCTTAATCCCGAAAGGTATTGGGGGGCATTTGACAATGAATGAACGTTCATTCATCTTGCTTTCCCATGTCGCAATCGCCTCCCGAAACCGCTCTCGACCGCCGCACCCAGATTCTCGACGCTGCGATGGTCTGTTTCGCGAAACGCGGTTTCCACCAGGCTAGCATGCATGATATCAGCGCCGAGGCTGGCATTAGCGTTGGTCTGATTTACCGTTATTTTGCGAACAAAGAGGCGGTGATTTCGGCCATGGCCGATCACCATAAGAAAGAGATATGCGACATGCTCGAACGCGCGCGACAGGCGCCAACCCTGCTCGAGTCCATGGAGATTTTATTCACGGCGCATTGTTGCGAGAACTCACCGAACGTTCTATCGGCGTTCGTGGTTGATCTTTACGCTGAGGCCTCGCGCAACCCGCACGTGGCTGATTTGGTCCGGGATATTTTGGACACGGCTATGGACGGCGTAACGGATTTAATCGCGCGCGCTCCAGAGGCCGGGAACACCGCGCATGGGCTTCAACCTAACGAATTGGCCGAACTAATATTCGCGGTCGCCCGGGGAATGTTGATGCGCGACATTTTACAGCCGGCCGAGATGACCGCCGCGGAAAGGCGGGCCCGACAGTTGGAAGTAACACGCCGGTTATGGCGCCTGTTGTTCAAATCGGAGACCGAGACGGCCTATGCATGACATCGCCCAACCCGCTGTTTCCAGACAACAAATGAAATCCGTGGCGAAAAAAACAGTCTCGGCGGCTGGCGCTATCCTTCTTTTAGTGGCGCTCGTCGTCGGACTCAAGGGGGTGGGAGTGGCGGTCCTAACCATTGCGGTGATCGTGTTCACCGTTGTTGCTGTGGTTTCCGTGATTCTTTCTTATCGCCGGTTCCGAGGCGGACGAACCACTGCCGGTGCCACTTGGGCTGTCGTGTTTGTCCTTTGTCTGCTGCTGGACATGAAGGCCAACCAGTTCAGAAAAATGACGGCGACACCTTTCGCCATGCCTGCCACGGCCGTATCGAGCGCTCCGGTGAAGGAAGAAGATTGGGCGCCGACTCTTCCTGCTGTCGGTTCGATATCAGCTGTTCAAGGTGCAATGGTTGCAGCTGAGCTGAGCGGAGTCGTTAGCCAAGTGGAATTCCAAAACGGCGGGGTGGCCAAGAAAGGCGACGTCCTGGTGCGCCTCGAGACGTCATCAGAAGGTGCCCAACTGCGGACCGCCGAAGCCGATCTGGAATTGGCGCGTGCCAACCGGGACCGCGCCCGTGATCTGGTTGCGCGAAAAGTAATTTCGAAGTCCGAGTTAGACAGTGCCGAATCCGCTTTCGGGCAAAAGCAGGGAATCGTCGACAATATGCGCTCGATGATTGGAAAGAAAGAAGTGCATGCGCCTTTCGACGGCCAGTTGGGCATTCGGCAGGTGAACGTTGGCCAGATGATCAACGCGGGCCAACAGGTTGTCGCACTAACGGCGCTCGATCCGGTGTTTGTCGATTTCGCCCTCCCCCAGCAGGAGCTTTCGAAACTTTCCGAGGGCCTTGAAGTGCAGGTGCAGACCGACGCCGTGCCGGGCCGCCAATTCAAGGGCAAACTGACGGCGATCAACTCGATGGTCGATGCGATTACTCGAAACGTTTCTCTCCAGGCGACGCTCGAGAATCACGATCACGCGTTGCGACCGGGCATGTTCGCAAAGGCGGAGATTATTCTGCCCGAGAAGCAAAAAACACTCGTGGTGCCGGGATCGGCCGTTTCCTATGCGCCATATG
>JBEEGU010000106.1:0-3513 GCA_041167025.1 Verrucomicrobiota bacterium | reverse complement strand
ACCGGCGGTTGGTTCGTCGAGCACTAACAACTTCGGCTCGCGAATCAACGCCTGCGCCAACCCAATCCGTTGGAGCATTCCCTTGGAGTAGGTCCCCAGCCGCCGATGGCCCGCGTGATTCAACCCGACAAGGTCGAGCAATGCTTCGATTCGTTCCCTCAGTAATTTCCCGTGCACCCCGCATAGCCGTCCAAAAAATCGCAGAGTCTCGCGGCCGGTGAGATACTTATAAAAGTAGGGATTCTCCGGTAAAAAACCGACGGCTTCTCGGCTCGCAACCCGTTGGCTGTCGCATCCAAAAATTTGAGTCTGACCGCGCGTAGGAGAAACCAGGCCGAGAATAATCTTGAGGGTCGTGCTCTTGCCGGATCCGTTAGGCCCAAGCAGGCCATAAACTTCTCCCGGCTCCACTTGCAGATCGAGATCGCGCACCGCTACGAGAGGTTGGCCGTGAAACGGGATCGGAAAAACTTTAGTTAATCCGCGGACGGAGACGGCAGGCTCAATCATGGCGAATTTCAAATCCCCGCGCGGTTATTGGAGGATCCAACTTTTTCTCATTTTGGTTGCGAATATGTGAATTGAGTTCGCTTTGGCGAATGCCATCGAGAAACGCGCGCACTTCGTCTTCTTCCCCATTCACTTCGAGTTCGACGCGGCCATCATGAAGATTTCGCACCCATCCAGTAACGTCGAAGCCTTTCGCGATGTTCCGGACAGACCAGCGAAAACCAACGCCTTGAACACTTCCTTCGTAAAATATCTGTAGCGAGATCATCCGGCCAAAACTGTGAGCGATGCAATTTCTCGCTCAAGAATAAGCGCAAGGCGCCGCCTCGCGCTACTTATTCGCCGACGACTCTCGTCAGTTCGGCGTCATCAGGTCCGGTATCGGCGTAGGCTCGAATTCGGGTGAGGACGGGAGATTCACTTTCGTCGGCGGCGGATCCGGCATCGGCGGCTTAGGTGCCTCCGTCACGGCGGCAACGAGGCTGGCGGGCGCGAGGCGAATATCATCACTTGATACGTAACCGCTTTCGCCGCTGATCAATTTTACCTTGGAATAGCCGAACGACCGCCGGATCACGGTCAAAAGCGTATCTTTGGTCAACTGCATGTCCGGTCCCTTACTTTGCTGGGGACCATAATGATAAAACGCGGTCTGCTCCGTGATCACCGCGTAAAACTTTCCGTGCGTTGCCGCCTTGGACCGATCGGAGTTCCGTTTGGCGCAGCCCAACAGCGTAAGAATCGCGCCCGCCGAAATGAGAACAAAAATCGCGAGTTTTTCTTTGGTCATGGACGCCGGAGGGGTTAGAGCTTAACCCGTTCCCCGAGGCGTTATTTATAGGAGTAAACCAGACAGAAACTGCTCTCGGCTCCCTCGAGCAAACTGACCGAAACGTAGTATTGACCGCTGCTCGTCGGCGTGAAACCAGCGGCAGCTCTTTCGCCTTCATTATAGGGTTCGGTCGTCACGCGCTGTCCCGTTTCATCGTAAAGGGCCACCTCGATCTTCTTCGCCGGATCCGCGGTGCCTACGGAGAACCAATATTGATTTCCGGCATACAGATTTACGGCAACAAGAGCGTTCTCGTGAAGCTTGAGTGAGCCAGTCCAATGACCGTCCCGCATCTTAAACCCTTCATTCGAAAAAGCGCCGGCGAGATCGAGGACCGCTTTGTGCGCCTGAACTTCCTTGTCGGTGTCGGCCCGCGTTTCCCTATTTGCGATCAATAGCAGGCCAGAAAGCAAAATGCGCAACCACAGTTTCATTTCGTGTCCGGCTTATGCTGGATTTGCTCCATGACTCTTCCCACCGCATCGTGAACCGCGCGCACATCTTCGATCGTCGGCGCTTTGCCCACTGGAAAAGTAACCAACTTTTCGATCGCGCCGAGTTGATCGCTGACTTGTTTGACCAAGGGATCATTATGGGTTTCGGCTGAGACATCGTTGACCTTGGCGTGGATGAAACTGACCAAGGCGGGCTGCCGCAAAACCTTGGCGCTGCGCTCATCATAATTTTGCAGAACTGCGGCACTCACCACCTGGGTACCGCGAACCCAACCGCCTAGACTAACAAGGATCACCAGGTCTTGATCCTGATGCGATTGCATCGACGATTTGACTTCGTTTTGCGTGGCCTCGAGTTCTTCCTGGAGTGCATCCCATTCATTGTTTTCCGCGAATTCGTTGATGCTATTGCCTCGCCCGAGAATGTTCTCACTCACACCCAGCGCTTTTGCCATCTTGATAATGTCGGTTCCGATATTCTTGACCTGCTGGCCGTCCTGCGCTTCGACCGCGATAAATCCATCGGCGATGAGTCCGCCGAGATTCAGCGCGATTTGCGCGCGGTTACGATAAGTCGTCGGGAGCGGGCCGCGAAACTGTCCGGCCCAGTTTGGCTTGCCCGGTTTGCCTAGCGCGGCAAAAAGTTCGCCCGGCGTGGGGATGCTGATCGAATCGTTCCGCACCGCTTTGGCTAACTGGTCGGATGAAAGGCGTGGCGCTTCCGCACCGGTGATGGTCAGCGCGCCGAGGAGAAGGACGAGAACATAGCCGGTGCAGCGAGGCATTTGGGTACGTTAATCGGCTCAGATGACATTACCAGCGGGAAACAGACGACGTGCCGGCGGGGTCTTAATCGACAAAAAACGGACTTACTCTTTCGGGGTCACCTGAATCTCGGCAATGTCACTTTCCTGCGCATTGACCAGGGTGGTCGTGGGCAGATCCCAACCAATCGCACGAAACCCTTTTTGCAGGGTAGCTACCTGTGATGGTTCCGCACTGTCGTTCTTAAATCCAACCCTGATCCCGCTGACCGGGCGACTCGTTGTGAAGAAATTTAGCGGTGCCGGTTCTACCAGGTCAAAACCTGCCTCTTTCAGCAAGCTGAGGACTTCCGCGGCGGTCTCGTGGGTTTCCTTGTTAAAAAAGATGGCAGATACGATAACCTTGCCCTTTGCCTGTCCGCGAGTGGCCTCAAGGAACTGGTTTCGTTGTTCTCGTGTGATCGTTCTGGAGCGGTGTTTATCTTGCAGCTGTTTCGATAACGTTGTCGCTTCCTCGGCGGTGCGGCGCGTCTCAGCAAGTTCGGCTTCCAGCGGGGCCAGGCGTAAGGCGATCGCATCTTTCTCTTGCCGCGTTGCCAAGAGCTCGGCCTCGGCCTGCGCGGCACGCAATCCTTTCTCTTCCTGCGATTGTCGTAGGGCCGCGAGCTCGCTTTCAACCTGAGAAAGCCGTGATGCTTTGTCTTTGTCAGAGCCCTGCATGGCAGCGAGGTCGGCCTCCACCTGCGAAATTCGGGAGGTTTTCTCCTCTTCTGAGCGCCGGACTTTCAAAAGATCCGCTTCAGTCTGTAAGAGGCGTGCTGTTTTTTCTTTTTCTGATTTCTGCGTGGTGGCCAGCTCGGCTTCTAGTTGCGCGAGACGTGTGGCCTTGGCTTCTTCAGAGCTGCGAAGCTTGGTCAGCTCAGCCTCTGACGCTTAAAGTTTTGATGTCTTT
>JBEEGU010000105.1:0-5609 GCA_041167025.1 Verrucomicrobiota bacterium | reverse complement strand
AACGAACCATCCTCGACATGCCGCCTGCGCTTCCAACTACGAGTCGAAGCCAGTGCGCCCCCTTAACGTCAATAGTTTATCGCAAAAGGGCGTTCGGCGCAACCGATCGTCCACGATCGCCCCCCCCGCTAAGATCCGCTCAGGAGCGGCGGCTTCCCAGCCGCCGAAATATCCCTAGTCCGGTGGTTTGGAAACCGCCGCTCCTTGTCCTGCGTTCAGCTTCCTCGCGCACCAAGATTTTTTGTTTCTCCGGGAGAAACGCGAGTTTGTTTGAACCGCTCGACAAAGTGCTATCGTGGAGGGTTGTGATGGGTTTCAAGTGATGCAAGCGCCCTTGGAGTTTGCCGCCATGCTGCCAGTGGTTGCGGAATCCCACCTGAGCGCCCCCAAGATGCGATGGCGAACATTTCCTCGTATTGCTCTGACGGCGGCATGTGCCGCGCAAGTCGTCCTTCTCGGCTATCTCGATTATTGGACCGGGTATGAGCAGTCGTTGTTGCTCTTTTATCTGGTGCCGATCGCTTTCGCCACTTGGTTCGGCGGTCTCGGCTTCGGCCTCGTATTTTCCATTTTCAGTGTCGCCGTCTGGGTCGCGTCCGATCTGTTCGCAGGAATTGCTACCGTCGGATCCTGGAATCTCGCCATGGCGCTGGCCGCTTACGGCGTTTTTACCGTCCTTTTGGCGAAACTGCGAACACTCCTCGGCGAGTTGGAACATCGCGTCCGCGAACGAACCAGCGCGCTTCGCCATGAAATTGGCGAGCGCGAGCGTCTCGATCGGGAAATTGCCGAAGTTGCTGACCGTGAACGCCGGCGTCTGGGACAGGAGTTGCACGATACCGTTTGCCAGCATTTGACCGGCACGGCGCTCACTGCGCATACATTAAGAGAGAAACTGGCTGCTCGATGTGCTCCTGAATTTTCTGAGGCGGACAAAGTCGTACGCTACATTGAGGAAGGGATCGATTTGAGCCGAAATCTTGCCCGCGGGTTTTTCTCACCCGAACTCGACGCCGAAGGTCTGACGTTCGCGTTGCAGAGTCTGGCCGAGCACACCAGTGACCGGTTTAAGATCGGTTGCACGTTTGCGAGCGACGGAGTGGTTGCAGTCGGCGATGCCACGGTCGCGACCCAGCTGTACCGGATTGCGCAGGAAGCAGTCAGGAATGCAATCAAACACGCCGATGCTCGCGCGGTGCGTGTGAGCTTGCTCCGAAAGAATGAGAGACTGACATTAACCGTTAGCGACGATGGCGCGGGGCTTCCGAAAAATTTGCCGCAACCCCCGGGACTCGGTTTCCGTTTAATGGCTCATGGAGCGGCCTTGCTCGGCGCAGATTTTCAGGTCCGCCGAAATTCGGATCGAGGGACTAGCGTCATCTGCACATTGCCTGTCGAAACCTCAGCCCGTAACCAACTCGTATGAATGAAACTAACGCAAAAAAAAGTGGCCCGTCGCGCCGCATCTTTATTGTTGATGACCATCCTCTGGTCCGCGAAGGATTGGCTAATCTGATTAATTCACAGGCTGATCTGGTGGTCTGTGGGCAGGCGGAAGATGCAGCCCAGGCGCTCGCAGGGATCGGAGCGAGCCGGGCCGAGCTTGCGCTCATTGATATTTCTTTGAAAACCGGTTCCGGCTTGGAGTTGGTCAAAGACCTTAAGGCTAATTTTTCCGACGTTGCTCTGGTCGTTTTGTCGATGCACGACGAAATGCTCTATGCCGAGCGGGCCTTGCGCGCGGGCGCGCGCGGTTATGTCATGAAGCGGGAAACAACCAAGGAGGGTGTGACGGCGATCCGGCGGGTCCTGCAGGGCGACGTTTACGTTAGTGAAAGGGTCGTGAACTTGATGGCCCGTCGTCTTGGATCTTCCCGTCGGGCTGCCGCCAGTTCGCCGGTGGAACAATTAAGCGACCGGGAGTTGGAAATCTTTCGTCTCCTTGGCCAGGGCCTAACGACTTCACAGATCGCGACCGATCTGCATCTGAGTTTGAAGACGGTCCAGGCATATTGTGCCCGGGCTAAGGAGAAGTTTGGAGTCGATTCGCTAACCGAGCTGCTGCGCGCGGCCATTCGCTGGGAAGATTCCAGCCACGTAAAGTAAACTTCATTCTACAGCTTCGTTTTTCAACGCAGTTCCAGCAAACTCGCATGGAGACGCGATGAAATTAGGCTGTATGCTGGCCGGTAAATCAGTAGCGCATGAGAGTCCTCGCTGTCATCGAACACGGAAGAGCGCCCAGCACGCGTTTGCGGCTGACCGACTGTCTCGAGCGGTATCGCCAGTCTGGTATCGAAGTGACTATTGTGACGGCGCGCCGCTCCAGCCTCACCGAACGCGCTCGTGTTATCCGGCAGGCGGCCAAACACGATTTGGTCATCCTTTTTAAAACGATCGGCTTCAGCGCCATCGAACTGAAGTTCCTGCAACGGAGCAACCCCCGAATTATCTTTGATTTTGATGACGCGGTGATGTTTCGCAGTCAGAAATATCGGCAACCACTCCGCGGCAAAGACTTTCGTAAATTCCTGCGGACGGTGAAACATTGCGCCGCGGTCGTGGCCGGAAACGATTTCCTGGCTTGTTTCGCGGACGCTTGCGGTCGGCCGGTAACGATCCTTCCCACTTCGGTCGATCTATCAAAATATCGAATGGACGTAACCAGGCCGAACCGGGAGGACGCGGATTTCACGATTGGATGGCTTGGCCTGAGCGATGGGCTTGCCTATCTGCGCCACATCCAACCGGCGCTGCGCCGGCTGAGCGAGGATTTTCCCGGACTGAAACTAAAAGTCATTTCGGATAAACCGCTGGAGCTCGAAGGCGTGGTCGTGGAAAATGAATCCTGGCGACTGGAAAGTGAGCAAGGCAATCTCCGCAGTTTTGATATCGGTATCATGCCGTTATGGGATTCCGTTTGGACTCGCGGCAAGTGTGGCTACAAAATCCTTCAATATATGGCAGCCGGTATCCCGGTGGTGGCATCGGCGGTGGGAGCAAACCTCGATATCATCACATCCGGTGAAAATGGTTTTCTGGCGCGAACGTCGGAGGACTGGATTCGAAGCGTGCGCAGTCTGCTCGAGAACCCGGAACTGCGGAAAACATTTGCATCACGAGGTCGCGAACTGGTTGCGAAGCATTACTCGCTCGAAAAATTTTCCCAGCGCTACTCCAAGCTTATGCATGATGTCGCGAACATGAAACCAGCGTTGGCGTATGAATCTGCGCCCCGACCGGTTGCGTCGTTAGGATAAATCCCAGGCGTAGCCAAGCCGAGTAACAATCGAGTGCTCGGTCACAAGCTCATTCACGTCTTTTCCGGCTAATCCCCGCCGGCTCGGCGAGGTCGGCGGACGAATGGTGCCAGCGGCGGTGGCCAACTGCGCAGGTGTAAACCTCAAGCTGCAGAAATCCGCCAGGCGAGCCAGCGCTTCGCGCGGGTGGGTCTGGATCTCTTCAAAGTGAACCTTGTAATAATGCGGGGTTTGTAGAGCGACGTCTTCACCGCAACGGATGTAGGCTGCGACCAGGCGCAAACAGAAATCCAAATCGTCTAGCTCCTGTTTCGCGGGATCGCCCCGGTCACGAAACTCCAGTTCCCGCTGCCGAATGCTCATGGCCGCCGCGAGCGGATGCCGAATGACGTGGACAATGCGGGCATCGGGAAAAACATCGAGCCAGGCGGGCGCAAACAGGGTTGTACGTGGTTCCTTCCAACCCCAGAGTCCCCCCATCCGCAGCCGGGCCAATCGGAATAGACCGCCAAGGTTCTTTCGATATCCGAAAATGCTGGCGAATTCACGATCGACGCTGGCTCGCAAGTATTCGGCGCAATCCTTCCGATGCTTCGACGTTTTGACCCGTTCAATGAAAGCATGCGGCCGATACCAGGCAGCGCCGACCTGACGAAGGTAACGTTCATGGAGTTGTTGCAGCTCGCGCGATTCTTCGTGGCTGTCGAGACGCTGTCCAATCTGGAGTCCGAGAAGTCGCAATGCGCGCGCCGTAGCCGTGGTTCCCGAACGATGGGCCCCGATAACGAGGATGGGCGGACGGCGCCGACCACCAGGTTGATCGCGAATTGATCGCTCCATGGTCGCCAACCTAGCACTGCCGCCCAACATCTGTCGCCACTCCATTGCTTTGCCGTGTTTGCAACGGTTAGTCTTGGCCAAAAGCGCGGTTGCCTATTAGCCTCGCGGTTGTTTTTCGATGGCAAGAAATCAATACGCCGATATGACCGCTTCTCCGTTGCCCGCGCTGGAGGCAATCAACCGCTCGATACTGGATTCCGCCCTGGACTGCATCATCGCGATGGACGCTGCGGGTGTTGTCCGTGAGTTTAACCCGGCGGCCGAACGGGTCTTTGGTTACTCTCGGGCGGAGGCCGTAGGTCAGGAGCTGGCGAACCTGATCATTCCGCCGGCCCTGCGCGAAAGGCACCGCATAGGGCTCGCTCATTATCTGAAGACTGGCGAGGGGCCGGTTTTGAACCGCCGCATCGAGATCAGTGCGCTGCGTCGTGATGGCTCAGAGATCATGGTTGAACTCGCCATCAGCCCGCTGCGTATCGGTGGAACGGCATTTTTCACGGCTTACTTGCGCGACATTACCGAGCGCAGACGAGGCGAGGAAGCGCGTCGACGTTTGGCTGCAATCGTTGAGTCTTCGGAGGATGCGATCCTGAGCAGCGATCTAAACATGATCATTACCAGCTGGAACAACGGCGCGGAACGACTCTTTGGCTATGACACAGCTGAAATAATCGGCCAGCCGCTGACGCTTCTGATTCCACGAGAGCGCCAGCATGAAGAGCCGCGCATCATCGACCGGATCCGTCGCGGCGAAGGTATCGAGCACTATGAAACCGTTCGTGTCCGAAAAGACGGCAGCCGGCTTAATGTTTCTCTGACCGTTTCACCGATTAAGGACGCAGCCGGTGAGGTCATCGGTGTGTCCAAGATCGCGCGCGATATCACCGAGCGTGTCCGGAGCGAACGTCGTCGCCTGGCCCAATATACGGTGGCGAGCTTGCTCGCCGGATCATGGACATTAAGCGAGGCGAGCTCGCCCATTCTTCAGGCAATCGCCGCCATGGGTGAATGGGTTTATGGCGCTATCTGGCTTTGTCAGCCCGGTTCTGACGCGCTGCGTTGTAGCGGGCTGTGGCATCGGTCTTCGGATCGACTAGATGCTTTCGCCCAAACTTCGCAGTCGATTCAATTTCAAAAGGGGAAAGGGCTACCCGGCCGGGTGTGGGAATCAGGTTCTCCCTCTTGGATTAGTGATGTATTTCAGGATGGAAATTTTCCGCGTGCAAGCGCCGCGGCCAACGCCGGGTTGCGCGGCGGCTTTGCGTTCCCGCTGGTGGTCGGCGGCAGCGTGAATGGAGTGATCGAGCTGTTCAGTGAACAGTTGGTGCTGGCCGACGATGATTTGCTCAAACTAGTGGACGCGCTCGGCAGTCAGGTGGGCCTGTTTATAGAGCGACGCAGAATTGAACAGGAGTTGAAAAACGCGAAGGAAAACGCCGAAGCGGCCAGTGCGGCCAAGGATCGTTTTCTCGCAATGTTAAGTCATGAATTGCGCACTCCGCTTAACCC
>JBEEGU010000104.1:0-4286 GCA_041167025.1 Verrucomicrobiota bacterium | reverse complement strand
GACGCCGCAGCGTCATGCGCCCCGGATCGCTTTCGCGAACGTTGGGTCCCCCGCTGACCGGCTACGCGCCGGCCATTCAGCACTAACAAAGAACTAACCAGTTAGACAACGGCGATGTGGTGCGTGTTCAGCAGATCCGTAATGGCACAGGTCGAGCCATTTACACGATTCTTACTGACTCTCGCTAAGGCTTTGCGGCCTCAATGAGACCGCAGCCGATACGCGCCCCGGAATTCCCGCTCGGATCGGTCTTCAAATCATCTTCTTTTTCATGAACGATGACGGATTTGCCGATAATCGAATTTTCGCCGCTGAGATCCAATTTTCCCTTCCAAACCAGATGACCTTTGCCTGAACTATCGGCTTCAATGTTGCCGAAATCACCGACATGGCGGTCCGGACCAACTGGCCCGTCATGATGCTGATGTGTGGGATTAAAGTGCGCGCCGGCCGAGGATGCATCCGGCGCTGAACAATCGCCTTTTTCATGGATGTGCAACCCGTGTTTGCCGGGGCTCAAGTTTTGAATATCGGCCACCACCTCAACGTCATTGCCCGTCTTTGTGAAGGTGACTGTGCCGGTGACCTTACTTCCAGATGCAGGCTGCAAATTCGCAACCGCTTTGTTGACATCTTGCGCGGCCGCGAAAACGGCCATCGCGCATAGTAAACCGAACGAAATACAAATGGTTTTCATGCCTGAAGCGTAGGCCCTTCCGGCCGGAATTAAACCTCAATCGAGCAGGCGCTGCTCGATCCCGGCGTAGGCGTCGACGCGACGATCGCGCAAGAATGGCCAATGCGTCCGGTGTTCGTTGACGCGATCCCAGTCAATTTCAGCCACGACAATTTCTTCCTGGTCTACGGATCCTTTGGCAACGATCTGGCCGTCGGGACCGCAGATAAAACTTTGTCCCCAAAATTCAATTCCCTCTCCACCAGCGGGCTTTTCATGGCCGACACGATTGGCCGCGGCTACATAGCAACCATTGGCGATCGCGTGACTTCGCTGAATCAATTCCCACGATGAATGCTGCGCCTCACCGAATTCGTTCTTCTCCTTCGGATGCCAGCCGATAGCCGTTGGATAAAAAATGATTTCCGCGCCGCGGAGCGCTGTCAGGCGTGCCGCTTCGGGATACCATTGATCCCAGCACACACACACACCCAGATTTCCAGATTGCGTCTTCCATGCCTGAAAGCCGAGATCCCCCGGCGCGAAATAGAATTTCTCGTGGTAAAGCGGGTCGTCCGGAATATGCATCTTGCGATATTTGCCGAGCAGGTTGCCGTCGGCATCGATGATGGCTGCGGTGTTGTGATACACGCCGGCGCCGCGTCTCTCGAAAAGTGATGCGATAATAATAACGCCCAACTCCCGCGCTACTTCTCCAAGAGTTGCAGTGGATTTTCCCGGGACTTCTTCGGCCAGAGCGAAGTTTGCGTGGTCTTCGGTCTGGCAAAAATACTGAGATTTAAATAATTCCGGCAGACAGACGATCTTTGCCCGGTGTTTCGCGGCGTCGCGGACGAATTCGATCGCGTGCGCGAAATTTTTGTCCGGTTCCGGGCCACACCGCATCTGGATGAGCGCGACGCGAGTTTGATTAGTTTTGGGCATTTCTGCGATCGCGTTTACGGCCTGGATTTATTTTATCGAAGCAGCCGGAACCAACTTAATACTTTCGACTACGACGCGCTTGATTGGCTTGCTCATTTCGCCTTTCGCATTTTTCGCAACTGGTGTCTCGCCGATTCGACCGAGCACATCATCCCCTTTGATCAGTTTGCCGAAAGTGGTGTACTTGCGATCGAGTCGCGGAATCGAGCCCAGACAAATGAAGAATTGCGACCCGGCCGAGTCCGGGTTTGGGTCGCGCGCCATCGAGATGACACCGCGAACATGATCGTGATTGTTAAACTCTCCCTTGATTGTATAACCCGGCCCGCCGTCGCCATACTGCTTTTCTTTGGCGGGATCTTTCGAATACGGGTCACCCCCCTGGATCATGAATCCCTTGATGATCCGGTGAAAAATCGTGCCGTTGTAGAATCCGGACCGAGCCAGCTTTTTGAAATTCTCGATGGTGTTTGGCGCAGCGTCCGTCCAGAACTGGATGATCATGTCGCCTTCGGTGGTTTTGATAAGCGCCACTTCGTTCGGCGCGCTTGTCTTGGTTTCTTTCTTTTCCTCAGCGGCAAATACGGCGCAGCTCAATAGCAGGATCGCCAAGATTGACAATTTCATCATGCACCAGTGACACGAACCGGTGGTGGCGCAAGTTGCCAGCCTACCAACTCTACTTGCTCTCGTGATATTCCTGCAAACTTCGAACCCGCAATTTGGTTTTCTGCAATGAGCGAATGCCGTTCGCACTCGCTTGGGCCGCCCGCACCGTAGTCATGATCGGTATCTTTTGCGCAAGCGCCGCGTTCCGAATCAAAACTTCGTCCTGCCGAGGAACCTTTCCGCTCGGTGTGTTGATGATAAAATCGATATCGCCATTTTTGACACGATCGAGGACGTTAGGCCGTCCTTCGCGCAGCTTGAATACTTTCGTTACCGGAATCTTCGCTTCGGTGAGTACTTCCGCCGTGCCACTGGTGGCTATAATGCCAAAGCCCAGCTTGAGAAACTCGCGGACGACAGGAACGATTGCCTGTTTGTCGCTCCCTTTGACGCTGACGAAAAGGTTTCCGCTGGTCGGCAGCGCCGGGGGGGCCGCCATTTGCGATTTGGCGTAGGCCAATCCGAGATCGACGTCGATGCCCATGACTTCCCCGGTGGATTTCATTTCGGGCCCGAGCGCAATGTCAACGCCCTGATAACGCAGGAACGGAAAGACCGCTTCCTTTACCGAATAATGTTTCGGCACAACTTCCTTGGTGAACCCGAGTTCGCGTAAAGTTTTTCCGGTCATGACTTTGGCGGCAAGCTTGGCCAGCGGCACGCCGATCGCCTTGCTCAGGAATGGCACCGTGCGGGAAGCGCGCGGATTGACTTCGAGGACATAGACCTCTTCATCTTTGACGGCGAACTGCACGTTCATCAGCCCGCGCACATTTAATTCCCGGGCCATTGCTTTCGTCGCCGCTGAAATTTCCTCCAGAATCCGCCGTGACAAGGAGAACGTTGGAATGACACAGGCGCTGTCGCCGCTGTGGATGCCGGCTTCCTCGATGTGTTCCATGATAGCGCCGATTACGGTCATCTCCCCGTCGGATATGGAATCCACATCCACCTCGATGGCGTCTTCAAGAAAGCGATCGACCAGGACCGGGCGTTCCGCCGTGACTTCGACCGCGCTCGTCATATAGCGGCGCAAGTCGTTTTCATTATAAACCAGTTCCATCGCCCGCCCGCCGAGGACGAACGAGGGGCGCACTAAAACTGGATACCCGATTCTGTTGGCAATCGCGACGGCCTGGTCCGCGCTCGTGGCCGACCCGCTCGGGGTTTGACGCAGCCCCAGTTTATCGAGCATCGCGGCAAATAACTCTCGATTCTCGGCGGTATCGATGCTTTCGGGCTGCGTCCCGAGGATCGGAACTCCCGCCGCTTTCAATCCGTTAGCCAGATTGAGCGGCGTCTGGCCACCGAATTGAACGAAAACGCCTTCTGGCTTCTCCTGATCGTAGATGTTGAGCACATCTTCGAGAGTAAGGGGTTCGAAATAAAGTTTATCGCTCGTGTCGTAATCGGTTGAAACCGTTTCCGGATTTGAATTCACCATGATCGTTTCGAAACCGAGCTCTCGCAGGGCGAAAGCGGCGTGAACGCAGCAGTAATCGAATTCTATCCCCTGCCCGATGCGATTCGGGCCGCCACCGAGGATCATGATTTTGCGCTTTCCACTTTCGCGCCGCTCATTCTCATCTCCGTAAGTGGAATAGTAATACGGGGTGTAGGCCTCGAACTCGGCTGCGCAGGTATCGACTAAGCGATAGGTTGGGATGATCCTTGCCGCCTTGCGTTGCGCGCGGATTTCCCCTTCAGTCGACCCGGTCAGATGGGCGAGCTGCCGATCGGACATTCCGATTTTTTTCGCGCGCTGAAGGAGGGCGATTTTCTCCGCCCGGGTGGCGCGAACAGTTTTCTCGCGCTGCTCCGACTTGCGCGAAGAAAGAATATTGCTTTCGCCTAAATTTGTCGTGTCGGATGCAACCTGCCTGATGTCGTGCCAGGCGCCGCTGCTGCCCAATGTTCGGCTTTCGTCGACGATCTGCTGAAGATTGCGCAGGAACCAGCGATCGATTTTGGTGAGATCAAACACGTCCTCGACGCT
>JBEEGU010000103.1:0-10849 GCA_041167025.1 Verrucomicrobiota bacterium | reverse complement strand
GAGCGGGTCCGGAAAATCGTCCCTCGCTTTCGACACCCTTTACGCCGAAGGCCAACGTCGCTATGTGGAAAGTCTTTCCGCTTATGCCCGGCAATTCCTCGATCGGATGGAAAAGCCGGACGTCGATTTCATCGAAGGTCTGTCCCCAGCCATAGCCATTGAGCAACGCAGCGCCGGGGCCAACCCGCGGTCTACCATTGCGACGACGACCGAAGTTTACGATTATCTGCGGGTCCTTTTTTCCGCGATTGGCCAGCCGCACGATCCGGCGACCGGGCAGCCGGTCTTCCGTCAGACCGCCCAACAAATCGTCGATCAAATTTTGGCTTACCCGCCGGAAAGCAAAATCGTTCTCCTCGCGCCTCTCGTTCAAAATCAAGCCGGTGAATTTCGTGATGTCATCGAAAAAGCGAAACGGGAAGGGTTTGTTCGGGTCCGAGTCGACGGCGAAATTATTGAACTTAGCCGGCCCGACCCGATCCGGTTGCGGAAAAACGAACGGCACACGATCGAAGCGGTAGTCGATCGGCTGGTGGTGCGAGATGGCATTCGCGTTCGGCTGAACGATTCGATCGAAACGGCTTTGAAGTGGGGTAACGGCCGTGTTGTGGTGCTGCGGCAGACCGAGGCCTCAAAAAAGCTGAGCCCTGACCCGGTCACGCCTGACGGTCAACCGGAAGGGAGTTGGGAGGAACAACGGTATTCCACTAACTACGGAAACGCGGCGACGGGTTTCACCATGGGTGAGATCACTCCGAAACATTTTTCCTTTAACAGCCATCTCGGCGCCTGTCCGGCCTGTCATGGGCTTGGAACAGAACTGTTTGTTGATCCCGATCTAATGATTTCCGATCCGGCGAAAACGATCGCTGAAGGAGCAATTACGCCGTGGCGTCGCGGCACCAAGCGGATGCAGGCCTATTATCGCCAGCTTCAAGGAGCGTTGGTGAAGCATTTTCAGATCGAGGAAGACGTGCCTTTCGCCGAGTTGCCGGAGCCGTTCAAGAAGGTTCTCTATTTTGGAACGGGTGAGCAAGTGATTGAGATGAAGTTTGGAACTAATGGCGAAGGAAAGAAAACCGCGCGTCCTTTCGAGGGACTCGTCCCGCAAATGCAACGTCTCTATCTGGAAACGGAGAGTGAATTCACGCGTAACCGGATTCGAGCGTTCATGAGGCGGGTCCCATGCAAAACCTGCGCCGGCGCGCGTCTAAAACCGGAAATCCTGGCCGTCACCATCAAAGACCGCGGTGGACGAGAGCTCAACATTCACCAGTTCAGCGAGCAAACGATCGAGGCGGCCGCCAGTTACGTTGATCGGCTCGAGCTCACCCCCCAGCAAAAAACGATCGTTGGTGATGTGGTCCATGAAATTCAGTCGCGGCTTGGCTTTCTCATCGAAGTTGGACTGGGCTACCTGGCGCTTGATCGTGAAAGCGGTACGCTTTCTGGCGGCGAAGCGCAGCGCATTCGGCTCGCGACGCAGATCGGTTCCGGATTGGCCGGCGTTCTCTATGTGCTGGATGAACCGAGCATCGGGCTTCATCAGCGCGACAATAACCGATTGCTGGGAACGTTGCGCAATCTTCGCGATCTTGGGAATACCGTGATCGTGGTCGAACACGATGAAGAGACGATTCGCGCCGCCGACCACATTATTGATCTTGGACCGGGGGCTGGGCCGCGCGGCGGAGAGATTGTGGCCCAGGGAACTATCGATGAGGTATTGCGAACGGGAAACTCGCTCACGGCTGATTATCTTTCGGGCCGGGTCCGAATCACGATCCCGCGAAAACGGCGAGACCCAGGCACGATTGACAAGAAAGTGGCCAGTGCGTCCGAAGTCTCGGGCTGGCTGACCGTTGTCGGAGCAGCGGAAAACAATTTAAAAAATGTGACCGTTTCAATTCCGCTTGGTTGTTTCACCTGCGTAACCGGCGTTTCCGGCAGCGGAAAGTCCACGCTCGTTGACGACATCCTGCGGCGCGCGTTATTTCGTTATTTTTATAATTCGAAAGAAAAACCGGGGAAATATCGGGCGCTCCGCGGCCTGGATCAGCTCGATAAGGCCATTATTATTGATCAAAGTGCGATCGGTCGAACGCCGCGTTCAAACCCGATCACCTACACCGGGGCTTTCGGCCCAATTCGCGATCTTTTTGCCCAGCTTCCAGCGGCCCGGGTGCGCGGATACGAATCAGGGCGATTTAGTTTTAATGTGAAGGGCGGCCGCTGCGAAAACTGTGAGGGAGGTGGATTGATCAAGATTGAGATGCACTTTCTGCCAGACGTGTACGTCGAGTGTGAAGTGTGCCACGGCCGCCGTTACAATCGCGAGACTCTGGAAATCACCTATAAAGGAAAGAACATCGCCGACGTGCTCGATATGACGGTGGATGAGGCTGCGCGTTTTTTTCGGAATGTCCCTGCCATTTCCGACAAGCTGACCGCGCTGCTCGACGTCGGGCTTGGCTATTTGCGCCTGGGACAAGCAGGAACCACGCTTTCCGGAGGTGAGGCGCAACGCGTGAAACTGGCCACTGAGCTCGCCAAGAAAGCGACCGGGCGAACCTTTTACATTCTTGATGAACCGACGACCGGCTTGCACTTTGCCGATATCGAGAAATTGCTCCAGGTTTTAATGAAACTGCGCGATGCCGGGAATACGTTGCTCGTAATCGAACATAACCTCGAGATGATAAAGTGCGCCGATTGGATCATTGATCTTGGTCCTGAGGGTGGTGAGCACGGTGGAGAAGTTGTTGCGACCGGTCCACCCGAGGAAGTCGCGAATGTGGCTGCCAGTTATACCGGCAGCTATCTGCGTCCGCTCTTGCAAAAGCGATGAGAGCTTGTGTTTCCCACATTTCACAATGAACTCCCGATGGGCGATGCGCGCCCTAATCATCGCGGTCAATGTGTTGCCGTTAGTGTCGTTGCGGGCGGACTTTTCGGCTGATCTCTCTGTTGCTTCCAAAGCGCTGGCTGACGGCGTGCCAGAGGTCGCAGTGATACGTTTGCAAAGTTTGCTTGGTAAAAGTGGCACTGGAGATCAATGGCAGACGACCGCGAGAGAGCTGGTGAAAGCTTTTCTCGCAGCTCAGCGTCCATCCGACGCGCTTAGCCTGCTCGACGATGCGCGGTTGCCTCCGAACTCGTCGTCAACATTTTGGCGAGCACAGGCGCTTGCTGACCTTGGACGTTGGAGCGACGCACTGCCATCTTATCAAGCAGTCGCGGCCGATAATGCGTCGCCGTTTCGAGTCGAAGCAATCTTCGGCACATCGGAAATGTTGCGGGCGTTAGGCCGCTTCGACGAAGCGTTGCAGAATCTCATGCCGCTGCTTCAGGAGAAGGATTGGCAAACCCGAGCTGCTTTGCGATCCGCGGAATTATTACTGGGGCGATCGGATATCTTAAACGCGCGCCGAATGCTGGACGGCATCGAAGGAGAAGGCGTGGCTGAACGAAAGGAACGTCGCTTTTTGCGTGGCCGCCTCGAGATGGCGCAACACCGTCCGGATCGAGCTCTCAGCATTTTTGAATCGCTGGTCAAGAAACCGGAAGGCGTCAGTCACGCCCTTGTCCTGGCAGTTCTTTTTGAAATCGCCGACGCGCATCTTCAGTTAAAGACACCGGAAACGGGCGATGACTTCCTGGAAGAGTTTATTGATCAGCATCCCAACGATGGCTCGCTGGCACAGTTGTTTGCCAAGTTGGATGAACTCTATCGCGGCGAACGAAAGCCCGCTCGATCCGAGCTCGAGCGTTGGACCCACGAACCCGAGCAACCACGACGTGGGTTTGCGCAATGGTACCTGGCGCTGATCGAACTGCGGGCGGGCCATCGTGACCGCGCAAGGCAACTCCTCCGGGTGATGCGGGATTCCAAAGCGCGTGTTCCCGAACTCGCCGGCGGTCTGGTGGAACTGGCAACGCTTGAAGTCGATCAGCGAAATTTTGATGAGGCGCTGGCCACTCTGGAGGAAGCGCGAACGTGGCGACCCAAGCAAGACTTACTGGAACGAATCAACTTTCTCTCTGCCCAAACGCTTTATGCGGCTGGGCGGTTTCAACCGGCCACTACCGCTTTTGCTGAGCTCGCGCATTCAAGCCGTAGCTTGACGAACTTGTCGCTTTACAATGCGTCGTTAGGCTGGTTGCAGCTCGGTAATGTTCCTCGTTTTGCGGCCGCGTATGACGAGCTGCGAGGGCTCGGGGCGGATTCAGAAGGGCAGGCGGAATTACGCTTGGAGGAGGGACTGCTTCGGGCGCGGCAAGGGCAGCCGGACGCATCCGAAGTTTTGAAAAGGTTCATCGCCGAATTCCCCGGCAATGCGCGTTTGTCCGAGGCCTGGGTTGCGCTTGCTGAAGTGGCTTATCACGCCAGGCCGCCGCGCATGGATGAGGCGCGCAAATTTCTCAATCGCGCATTCGAATCCAAGCCGACTACCGCAGCCAAAGAGCGCGGGGAATACCTAACCATATGGATCGAAGACTCGGCGGCTGATAACGGCGACAAAGTGATTCCATTGGCAAATCAGTTTCTCCGGCAACATCCCGTTTCGCCGTTTACGCCCGACGTGCGGATAAAACTCGCGGAGACATATTTTCTCCGGCAGGATTTCCCCAACGCGCAGACCCAATTCGAGTTGTTTGCGCAACAAAATCCGGCGGCACCCCTGGCGGAGAAGGCATTATTTTTTGCGGCTCAGTCTGCCATGGCAAGTATGGCTCCGCATTCGCTTGATCGCGCCATTGTGTTATTCGACCAGGTTGTGCAGTTGAAGGGCGATTTCCGATGGGCGGCACGCAATGAGCAAGCTGTGATCGAGCGGAAGTTAGGCAAGCCGCAGGAAGCTTTGTTGCTCTACGATGATGTTTTGAAAAATGACGCCAAACCGGGGGAAAAGCGCGAGGCGCTTTGTGGAAAAGGTGACGTTTTTTTCGACCTGAGTGCGGTAGACCCAAAGAACTACGAGTCAGCGATCGCTGCATATGATCAACTGGCCGCCGACGCGATCGAACCAGGCCATTGGCACAACCAAGCGCTTTTCAAAAAAGGGATTTGTTTGGAAAAGAAATCCGATCGTGCCGCCGCCCTTGCCACGTTCTATCGCGTTGTCGAGACGCCGATCGGCTCGGATCCTTTGCCCGAATATTTCTGGTTTTACAAAGCTGGGTTCAACGCGGCTCGTCTGTTGGAAAACGATTCTCGCTGGGACTCCGCGGCCAAGGTTTACGAGAAATTGGCCGCGGCCGGAGGAACACGCAGTGAAGAGGCGAAAGCCCGTCTCAACCGACTGCGCTTGGAACACTTCCTTTGGGGAGAGTAGCCGTCTTTTTTTGCTTGTGCTCCTAAGCGACAGGGAGCACAATACTTATATGACAACTACAAAGCGCCCTAACGGGTTGCGTGGTTGGTCGGTCGGGTGCGCGAGCGTGGGGCTCTCCCTCGCGTTTTGCGCATCGGTGTTTGCTGAAAGCGGCTCAAGCGTGTCGCAGTCCAGAAAAGTGCAGTTGGCGCCAAAGGCCAGCCACAGGATCTGCTATGCCTTGGTCCATGGAGGCATTCCTCAGCCTTGTGACAGACTCACGGGCGCGATAACGACCACCACGTTCCCAATGGACATTCTCGGGAAAAGATCCCGCTAGGTTCGAAGGAAAATAGACGAGCAGGTTAAGTCGTCCGCGGAAGGTTGCTGTTGCAATATCGCAACAGCAACTCGGGTTACTGCTTTTTCTTTCTCCAAATCATCTGATCGCGTAACCGCCGGCCAACTTTTTCTATTGGGTGGCGATCAGCCGCTTTGAGCAGTTTTGAGTAACGTTTTCGGCCGCTGTTGAGTTCCCGGATAAAATTACGCGCAAATTTTCCGGCGCGAATATCGCGCAGCGCGATCTCCATCCTTCGACGTGTTTTTGTATCTACAATCTTTGGACCAACCGTCAGTTCGCCCCATAAGGCTGTGTCCGAGATCAGTGTGTTCATGCCGGCCATCCCTTCCTCGTGAATGAGATCGACGATAAATTTGAGTTCGTGGAGACATTCAAAATAAGCCAGCTCCGCGGGATAACCGGCCGAGACGAGAGTGTCGAAAGCCGCCCGGATCAATTCCGTCACGCCGCCGCAGAGAACGGCTTGTTCACCAAAAAGGTCTGTCTCCGTCTCCATCGCGAAAGTTGTCTCGATGACTCCCGCGCGCGTGCAGCCGATCGCCTTCGCCCAAGCCAGCGCTGTTTTTTTGGCATGTCGGCTGACATTTTGATGGACAGCAATGAGTGCAGGCACTCCGCGCCCGCTCAAATATTCGCGCCGCACCATTGGCCCGAGCGCTTTGGGAGCGACCATGATAACGTCAACGTCCGAGGGCGGCGTGATCGTGCGATAGTGAATAGCGAAACCATGGGCAACGAGAAGCGTCTGACCTCGCCGTAAATGTGATGCGATGTCGCGCCTGAAAATATCGGGAAGTCTGGTGTCGGAAAGGGCCAGAAAAATAATTTCTGCCTGCGCCACCGCTTCAGCGGTGTCGAAAACTTTTAGCCCGCTACTCCTGGCCAGATGTCGCGATTTGCTGGAGGGATAAAGCCCGACGACAACATCCACGTGGCTGTCCTTCAGGTTCAGCGCCTGCGCGCGGCCTTGCGACCCGAATCCGATCACTGCGCAGGTCTTTCCCTTAAGCCAACGCAGGTCGGCATCCTTTTCTGTATAGATGCGCGCGGCCATAAGCTGCCGAATCGGCGGGCGATGCTACCGAATCGCACAGCGAAGTCAAACCTCCCCGAAGGGCGGATCGCGAGTCAGTTGCTCGCTGTCTTGGGATCGGTCAGCGACCGGAGGCGCGACACTTGAGCCAGGGCCGCTTGCGCTTCATCAGTTCGCCCCATTCGATCGAGGATGTTTGAGAGCAGAAGATATTGCCGAGGTTCATTAGGTTGCCGAGCCACGGCCCGGCGCTGTGTTCGGCAGGCGTCTTCCAATTGATTTTCATGCATGCCGATAAGAGCCATAAGGTTGAGGGCCGCCGTCTCATGAATATCGAGCCAACTAGCGTGCCGTAATGCGTTCATGGCACCCTGCACGTCGCCTTGTTGTGCTAGCAAACGCCCTAACGCGCCCCACGCGCGATAATGCCACCAGTTATCTTGCGCGAATGGCCGAATCAAAGCCAAAGACATTTCCACTTTGTCCGTCTCTCGCAAAAGTTCACTTTCTGCACCAATCAGTTCCCAGGTGCCGGGATAATCCTGTCGCGCCTTTTCCAACAGTGCGATTGCCCCCGCATCGTCGTGCGCTTTGTGGCGGAGCTGGGAAAGATTGAGGGCCGCAATCCACGTCCTCGGATATTCTTTCCGACTTTCATGAGCCGCTTCAGTAGCGTTAACGAAAAGGGCTTCGGCTTCTTTGCTTTTCCCTTCGTGAACCAAAGCATCGGCCAGATTGTTGCGGGCTGTCGGATAACCGGGAGATAATTCCAAGGCTCTTCGAAGCAGTCGTTCCGCTGCGACGTAATCTCCTCGAGTCGCGTAGGCCTGTCCGAGAAGGAGGACGACGCGAAGAGTTGCTCCGCCCGATTGGATGGTGCGCCGCGCGAACACTTCGTTTGAAATCCAATCGCTGCTTCGCTCGATCGTCCGCACACTCAATCCGACAACGGCGACACACGCGCAAGCAATACTGACGCGGCGCCAGGTCATCGGCAAATCGACTGCGCAACCGGCGAGAAACAACAGAAACCCGACGCTCGGCAAATAGAGCCAATGCTCAGCCACGGTGGCGTTAAGCTCGATCAGATTCGAGATGGGAAGATAGGCGGCAAAAAACCAGAACGCGCCGAAGATCCGAAGCCGTTGCCCCGCGCTGCGCCGCATCGACAACGCGATGAACGTCGATAGAACAACCAGCCCGAGAAGCGACAAATATTCGTGCTCGATCGCATTCCTGCGGCCCTGGTCGCTTTGGAATGATTTCGGATCGTAAACGGTCCGCTCCATGTGAAGCTTTGTCGGAAAGATCATCAGCCGACCGTAATCGCCAAGCGACCGAAGCATGAGGACTGCACGGAGCGCGGGGGTCGTTTCTGGTGGCGTCTTCGGAATCGAGTCAGGGCCCGGTAAAGTTCGCAATCCGCAGTAACCGGCTAGCATTGCCAGACAAAAAAATGTGACGACCCATTTCTGCGCCAGTTTCATCGGCCGTTCGAAGGCGAAGAGATGAATCAAGAAAATTGCGATCCAGACGCTGCCGTTTTCGCGTGAGCAAAGTGCGAGCAGGCCGGATAGCCAGGCCAGGCCCCACATCGCCCGACGCAAGTGCCGGGATTTGAGTTCGCGACCTTTCAGAAACAGAAGCCATCCGCCGCAACCGAGAAGAAAGGCGAGGCTATCAGCTCGTCCGGAGACGTAATCGACCGCCGCACTGTGCACGGGGTGAACAACCCAGAGCAGTGCCACCAGAAAAGCGACGAGGGAACAGGCAAATGGACTTTGGATGACCGAAGAATCCGGCGCGAGCGAGCTTTCTGTTTGCAGAAGCGTGGCGATGAGCTTGCGAACGAGAAGATACAGCAGAATGCCGCCGCCGACGTGCAGCAGGAGGCTGGATAAATGAAAACCGTAGAAATTGTTGTTCCATAGTAGGTAGTCCGCCATGTAGGACAGATTCTGGACGGGGCGGTAATGGGCGGAAAAAGTGTCCTGGAATAGGTAATGGCGGAACACCTCTAGGACGAAGAGGGGGCTTTTGATGAAAGGATTTGTGCGGACGAGATAATCATCGTCCCAGACCGGTTCACCCGATAAAGCGGGCAACCGGACGACGAATCCGAGGACTGCGAGCAAGAAGCAGAGGGCCCAATCGGCGCGAACGCACCCGAAATACAGCGGGAGCGTCGGTTTTACTTCCCCGCCTTCAGTGGGAATAGCCTCGGTCATTCGTCCCCGGACCTCGTTACGCCGCTCCAAGTTGAAACAGCAAAGCGCCCTTCCGTTCGGGAAGGACGCTTGGACTGAAAGGAATAACGGAGATTTTAGTTATGTCCGTATGGTGACCAGAAGGCGTCGTCCGCAACGTCAGACAGGGACGCCCATGCGCTGGCGGCAGCCTTTGGCAGAGAATCAACAGTCTGCGCGCCGTATGCATTGCTGAATAGATCCGCGCCCGTGGTGTAGAGGGTTGTGTCCTTCTTGACGTAATTGGTCCAGTCGGTCACGTCGACGGTGTCGCCGGTCTTCTTTCCGGTTTCGATTGCGTATTGATCGATAGCGGCATCAATCATACGCAGATCGTTCAGGATTTTGCTCGCTTGCGAGCGTTTGCGCGCGCGGAGGAATCCCGGGACCGCGATGGCGGCGAGTAGAGCGATGATAGCGACGACGATCATGATTTCCACGAGTGTGAAGCCGCCGCGTTTTTTTGTTAATTTATTAAACATAACTACTATCCTATTTTATTTGTTTTAGTGCTTTATTGGTTGCTACAGCTGCGGCTTGCGTCGCTGCTCACACAACTCATTCCCTGCCACCGGCCGACAGCCGATGACAGGCGAATGAATCGTGAGATCCTAGTTATGGTCGTAAGGTGACCAGAACGACGCATCTGCCACGTCGGACAGCGCGGTCCAAGCAGAAGCCGGGACTTTCGGAAGACTGTCAACGACCTGAGCACCGTAAGGGTTGCTGAAGATGTCCTTGCCTGTGGTCCAGAGCGTGGTGTTCTTCTTTAGGTAGTTGGTCCAGTCGGTAACCGCGACTGACGCGCCGGTCGATTTGTTGGTTTCGATGGCGTATTGATCAACTGCCGAATCGATCAAGCGAAGATCGTTCAGGATACGGCTGGCTTGGGCACGTTTGCGAGCGCGGAGAAATCCCGGCACGGCAATTGCGGCCAATAGCGCAATGATCGCGACTACGATCATAATTTCCACGAGGGTGAAGCCCCCGCGGCGTTGGTTTAATTTGTTTAACATGTTATTGCTTTCCTTTGTTTGGTTTGACTGCATTCCGCAAAATCGCGGAGGTGGACTGTTTAAAGCAGTGTTGGTGCCAATCCCCGTGCTTTTTAGATTTTCTGTACTCCCCTGGCGGCTCCGTGTGGAGGGGCAAACCACGTTGGGGCAGAGTGTTGCCCAAGAGAATCCCGCGTGAACCTCCTTTCTAGGATCCGGCGGTTTTCGCCGCGGCTGCCTCATTACCTGTTCGTCGCCGTTTTGGTCCTCCGCCTGGTCGCCTTGGCCCGGCTCTCAGTTTCCTCGTTACTTCTTCCCGCCAGAGGCGA
Organism: Verrucomicrobiota bacterium; assembly: GCA_041167025.1. Taxonomy (GTDB): domain Bacteria; phylum Verrucomicrobiota; class Verrucomicrobiia; order Chthoniobacterales; family UBA10450; genus DATFCK01. The sequence goes on along the minus strand of JBEEGU010000103.1, from coordinate 567 downwards.
CATGCAGTTCTACAATGATTGGGCGCAACGCATTCTTCAGGGAGAAGTGACCGGTCATGGCGCCTTCTACGGACTCCCCCTGTACCCTTATCTGCTTGCCTTTCTCTATTGGCTCTTCGGTTACAGTCCTTTTGTGCCTGGGGTTCTTCAGGCGCTCCTCGATGCCGGGACCGCGGTTTTGATCTATCAGCTTTCGCTCCATCTTTTTGACAGCGAACTGATCCGTCGGAATTCGATTTTTGCGGAGGCCCGCTTCCGAAAAATCTTCGCAGCCATCAGCGCCCTCGCCTGGGGGTTATATGTCCCTGCGCAGGCTTACTCCATCGTCCTCATGCCAACGGCGTGGTTTGTTTTCGTCTTTTGGCTGATCGTATCGCGGATCTCAAAAGCCGAAAAAGCTCCAGGATTGATCGAATCGCTCGCTCTCGGATGCCTTATCGGCCTAACGGCCATGGGCGTAGCAACAATCCTGTTTCTCCTTCCCCTCATTCTTGCGGCGTTCATACTGAAACCCAAAGCAAGCAACTCCAGAACACCTTATCTCGCGGTTGCTTTGTTCGTCGGTCT
>JBEEGU010000102.1:0-4647 GCA_041167025.1 Verrucomicrobiota bacterium | reverse complement strand
AAATTGTAAGGCTGATTTCCTTTCGCATCGGTGTGGCCTTCGATCAATACTTTGCCGCGCGGATATTTTTGAATCTGCGCGACAACCTGCGCGAGCACCGGTTCAGCCGCCGGCCGAAGATCGGCTTTGTCGAAATCGAACAGGATATCGCCTGAGAGATTGATCTTTATTTCGAGGTCGGTCTCCTTAACCTCCATTCCCTGAATTTGCCCTGCCACATCCCGGGCCGATTTGTTCAGTCCTTTTCCGGCGCCTTCCATGTCGGTGACCGTGTTGACCAATCCGAGTGATTCGTATTTCAAATCCAAAGGTAACGACGTGATATTATCCTGGGCAATCAACGACGGCACCGTGATTGCCATCGCAAGCAGGAGCCAAACTCCAAAACTCGCGACGATCTTCGGTCGCATCATATGAGCGGGAGACCTCAGTTAGCGGTTAATCGAAACGCTCTCGAAAGGCGGGGCGCCTGGAATGTAAACAGTAATTGCATTCACATCCGGAGGCGGTGCCGGCAACTTCGCCCAGCCGGCTTTCGATTCGCCCGGTTTCAGCTCCAAATATCTCATGTTGCTGGCCACAGGCGCGCCGGCCGTATCTTTGATGACGAGATATTTCTTCTTGTTCTTCGGGTCAATGTAATAGACGTGCTCGACAACATTGTCGTGACTGAACTGACCGACTTTAGAGATGTTGACCTCGGTTGAGCCTCCGTTCGTGTATTTGAACTTAATCGTGACAGTGTCGCCATCCCCTTTGGCGACGGAGGTCAATTCAGCGGTAATCCCATCCCACTCCGTGTCTGTCTTCTGAGCCGCGGAAGCTGCCGCCGCCGGCGATGCCGTATTGCCAGCGGTGGCTGAGCCAGAAACGGTCGGTTCCTGTGCATTGGCGATCGTGGCGGAACAAATCACCGATACTGCCACGAAAATTGATGGAAGGGGCGAAACCAATCGGGTTCGAACGAGAAAGTTTGTTTTCATATGTTGCAGGCCTCGAGAGCGCGCAGTATGGCGAAGCGCGGTGCCGCGATTTTTGAGGATCGCGCAGGTCGTTGTCAAGTGCAGGTGTGGTGAGGATTCCACTGTGCCAACCTCAATAACACCTACTGCCCAGGCCGAACAATTTTCGCCCAAGCATGGTATTCTTATGCTGCGAAGGGCGTAAATACTGCTGCAAGTTGCTTTTCTGTGAAGATTAAGGCGTGGGGATTAGTGTCGAAACAGGGGGCCGCTTTGCTCGCCTCACTATATATAGGGATATTCTCCGCGTCGGCGGAACGGATCAACCAGGAAGGCCGAATCCTCGGGCCGGTCCCGGTGGTCACTAACCCGACTCTATTTAATACACCGCAGGCGGATGCGATCGTGTCGGCTATGCAGATTTTTCCAGTCACGAGCGCCTGGAACGAAGACATTTCGCGGCGTCCTATCCTGGCGACCTCGGCGGCAATGATTGCACAGATTAAAGCTGACCTTTCTTCGAGCCGCCAAACCTTGCGCCCGTTCTATGAGATGAATTACGTCCTGGTCCCGGATAATCAGACTCGTGTCACAATTCCGTTCCTCGATTATCCCGACGAATCGGACCTGGACGGCGGCACCTTTCCAAACGGTCGCTACCCAATTCCCTCGAACATGCCGATAGAAACATGGCCGAAGGACACCGGCGGACTAACCTTGCAGCAATGGCAGATGGACGTGAGTAACACCGGCGGCGATCGGCATGCGATCATCGTAGCGCCCGGTGCGGGATCAATTTGGGAAATGTGGCAGGCCAAGTTGACGGCGAGCGGTTGGCAAGCTTCCAACGGCGCGAAGTTCGATCTCAATTCGAATGCGTTGCGGCCGGCCGGCTGGACCTCGGGGGACGCTGCCGGTCTACCAATGTTTTCAGCACTGGTGCGTTATGATGAATGTCAACGCGGGATGGTGGAGCACGCGCTGCGATTGGTTGTCGCCAAAACGAGGCGCGAATACATTTATCCGGCCAATCATTATGCCTCCAGCATCCCGGCTAGCTCAGTCAATTACCCGGCGATGGGTCAGCGGGTGCGGCTAAAAGCGAGTTTTGTTATCCCGAGCGGATGGACCACCGAAGAGAAGGCGGTGTTGCGCGCATTCAAGAAATACGGCGGAATCGTCGCGGATAACGGCGGATTCTTTTCCATATCGGTGTGCCCAGACGATCGCTTTTCTTCGAACGCGTTCAGTAATCTATCCACAATCGACGTCAGCAATTTCGAGGTGATCCAAACTACGGGGCCTAACGAAGGCCCGCGCTCGCCCGGCGCGCCCACGGTGAATGCGGGTGAAGATCAAACCGTCAGTGGTTTGAGCGCAACACTCAACGGTACCGTGACTGATCCCAATGGGAACGCCAATATCCAATGGCGGCTCTATTCCGGACCAGCACCGGTTAGTTTCGCCAATCAGAATTTGGCGAATACGATGGTGGTGTTCGGCCAGAGCGGTTCCTACACGTTTGTTATCAGCGCCGACGACGCAGTTCATGCAATCGCGTACGACGCGGCGGTGGTAAATGTGCAATCTGGTTCGCCGACGCCAACTCCAACGCCGAGCGCAACTCCAACGCCGACGCCGACTGCCACACCTACGCCGGCACCGACTTCGACCCCGAGTCCAACAGCGACACCGAGTGCCACACCTACGCCGAGTCCGACTCCTTCAGCAACACCAATGGTGACGCCGACGATCCGTGTCACCGTCTCCCCAGGACAAGTGATCGAAGGAGGCGATGCCACGTTTACTCTATCGAGTTCAGCGATCATTTCGCAGCCGTTAACCGTGTCGTTTTCGATGCACGGGAGCGCTCTGGAAGGTGACGATTACATTTTGAGTGGAACACCCGGCCAAGTCACGATCCCTGCTGGTCAATCAGCGGCGAGCGTGGTGCTTCACTCGGTGGCCGATCACGTGAAGGAAAAAAGCGAAACGGCGGCGATGGTTTTAGTCGATGGGCTCGGCTACAAGATTCCAAAGCGGGCTAAAGCGGTATTGACGATTGTGAATGGGCCGTAATTGCGGGCAGCAACTTCGTCCTGTAGCGGCGGCCTCCGATTGTCGCCGACTTCGGATGGGAGAGGAAGCAAACGCCCAACGCCCAACGCCCAACGTTCAACATCCAACGCCGAACCTGGAACGCAGAAGGGCAGCCCGAACCTGTTTCTCGCGCTATCCTTGTAACTGATCGCGCGACATCAGAGAGATAAATGGACGAGACGAGGTCATCCCTCCAATAGATCGGCGGGTATGGTGATTTTTTCCCACTCAGCGGTTAGGCGAAGGAGATGATTTGAAACGGCGGCGAGTTCGCGGTTGATGGTGACGGCGCCGCCGCCCGCCTCATAAGCGGCCGGATCTTCCAGCGCGGCGACGAGCTCTTTTTGTTGGCCTTCCAAGGTCGCAATTTTCATTTCCAATTCGTGTAACCGCTTTTCTTTTTCGCGTTTCACTTTCGCGATCGCGTTGCGCGCTTCAGCTTCCGCCCGCTTTCTTTCCTTTTGTTCCTTTAAACCTGGCGCGCGCGGGGCGGCACTTTGCCCCGGCGGATTGTTGCCGTTACGGCCTGTCAATTCTTCATCGCCTTGGCCGGCGGTCAGAGCCGCTTTCGCCGAGACCGCTTTCGATTTATCGAGGTAATAATCATAGTCACCCGGATAAGGTGTGAGCTTTCCAGCGGTCTGAGCTGCACCGGCCGTAATGTGAAGAACGCTGGTCGCGATGGCGCGGATGAAATGCACGTCGTGACTGATGAAAATTAGGGTCCCGTGAAATTGTTTGAGCGCGCCGATAAGAGCGTCGATCGAGCCGATATCCAAGTGCGTGGTCGGCTCGTCCATCAGCAACAGATTGGGAGGATCGAGTAGGAATTTTACCAGAGCCAATCTCGATTTCTCTCCACCGCTGAGAACGCTGATCGATTTGAAAACGTCGTCGCCGCGAAAGAGGAAGGAGCCGAGAACAGTGCGCGCAGTCTGCTCGGAAACAGGATTAGGCGCGTCGAGTGCACTTTCGATGACGGTTTGCTGTGCATTCAGCATATCGATGCGATTTTGCGAGAAGTAGCCTACTCGGACGTTGTGCCCCAGCTCGCGCACACCTTTCTGCACCGGCAAAACTCCGGCGAGCAATTTGAGTAGAGTCGATTTGCCTGCTCCATTGGGACCAACGAGGACGGTTCGTTGTCCGCGCTCGGCATGAAAATTTAGTGCCCGATAGACGACCAGATCGCCGTAAGCATGGTCCACATCTTTGAGTGTGATAACGCGCAGACCGCTTCGCGGAGGCTGTGGAAAATGGAACTTGATCGTTTTGCCGCGCGCGATCGGCGCCGCGATTTTTTCCATGCGATCGATCTGTTTCAGTTTGCTTTGTGCTTGTGAAGCTTTGCTCGCTTTGGCGCGGAAGCGGTCAGCGAAATGCTGTAGCGCTGCGATTTCTTTCTGCTGATTTTTGTAGGCAGAGAGTTGTTGTTCTTCGCGCGCCGCTTTTTGTTCCACATAGCTGTCCCAATTGCCGCGATACCGAACGAGTTTGGAATGCGCGATCTCGACGATGCTGTGCACGAGCTGATTCAGGAATTCCCGATCGTGCGAGATCATGACGATCGCGCCGGGATAAGTGC
>JBEEGU010000101.1:0-7860 GCA_041167025.1 Verrucomicrobiota bacterium | reverse complement strand
TCGCGCGCACGCTCGGGAACAGTTGAACGCCGATTACCAGGCGAATCTGGGCAAAGGTTTCGACGAATTCTGTGTTCGATTTTTGCGCGTGGATTATAACCAACTGGTCGAACGCGCCAAACAAGGCGGCAGCGATGACGAGCTGCTGCACTGGTGCTTCAGCACTGGACGCCAGCCCTCCGAGGATGAGATTTATGTTTGGAATGAATTCATGCGGAAGCGTGGCTGGAATGATGAAGTTTCGGAAACCCTCAAGCGGCGCAAGAAGGAAGCAGGCATGGCGGGCCGATCGGAGATCGAAACGATGTTCGCGTTCATCGACGCAGACGAAGGCCGCTCACCGGTGGGCAGTCAGCAGTAGCCGTTACCCTGCACTTTGTTGAGTGTCGGGCGGGGGCGGCGGCGGGTGCATGCGGAAATCGATAAACTTCCAGACCGCGATCACCAGGATGACGACAAGCACAGTTGCAATCCAAAACCGTGGGGAGCGCAGACCGGGCGTGCCCAGAGCTGCTTCAGTTGAGTGTTGGACGTTGGGCGTCGGACGTTGAGCGTTCTCTTCCAATTCTTGCCTGTCTGCTCAGGTCCGATATCGACCTGTGGGGCTGTCTACTCCGACAGGGTGTCGATTCGTTCAGCTAGCGCGAAATCAAGGTCGGTCAGACCGCCTTTGCTATGGGTCGATAAAACCAGCCGAACTTTATTATAGCGGATATCAATGTCGGGATGATGTTCTTCGTCTTCGGCCACCTCCGCCACCGAGTTCACGAAATCAATCGAATCGGAAAAATCGTCAAACTCGAATGTCCGTTCGATGTGCTTTTTCTCCAATTCCCACTCCGGAATCTTTTTCAAACGCTCCTTGAGCTCGCCCGTTTTGATCAAATCAGCCATACCGTGGGGAACGAGTAACACCCCAAAATTGTTTTGCAATGGCGAATCAACGCCCTTTTTCATAAGGAGCGGCAGCTTGAGGTGGTAGTACACTGAACCGGCCAAAGATCGAGGATCACAAGGAGTGGCCGCTTCCCAGCCGCCGAACTGACCAATTGGGCGGTCAGAGACCGCCGCTCCTTGATTATGAGAACGACAAGGGACGCGAACGCGATGCGGTCAGAGACCAAGAATTCTGCGTAAATTTTTCACAGAATCGAAAACCTCGACGGCGCACCCCCTCGCCTCCTTCGACCAACGAGGCCAGTCGTGTACAATCCTCTTCGCCGCCTCCGCCGCTTCATCCAGTCCGTGAACAAAGGCAAATCCGCTGCGGCGCGGAAGGAACCTGGACGCTCCTGTGTCTTCCGTAATCACCGGTCGGCCCAAAGCAAGAAAGGCCGCTGCCCGATCGCTCACCCACCCCGTTCGCCAACTGACGTCAACACCCTTTATGGCAGTGAATTCGGCGGTGGCACTCGTCAAATATTGCCGGTAACGACTCGGCGTCCGCGCGACGCTGTGCGGATCGGCGATGTGCCACCCGCTTTTTTTTAAGCGTAATCTTTCGGGATCATCCGGATTAATGTTCATGGCCAGCTCAAAACGCGCCTGCGGAATGCGCGCTGGCAAACCAAGATACGGTTCAAACGCCACCTTTTTCGATAAATCGGGAAACTCGCCGTTCACTTCAACCATCCCGCTCCAGTACCACTGACCGATGGTCGTGAATTTGATCGCACGCGGCGCCGGTCGCCGCCGCAAAAGCCGCGTGTCAGCCAAAGGATAAAACGTCTTCCATTTCAAACCGGTCCCAGGCAATCGGCAGTCCTGCCTGCCCGCGTTCAATCCGATCGTCCAAAACTCATGATGACAAGACTGACCCATCTCAAGTTTTGTCATCCAATAGAAAATTTCGCTCGGATCGAGATCACAAAAAATCCGGCGCTCGAACCGGAGAAGAAGCGGTGGATGGATGGAATAACTGAGGTTCAACAAGACGTTTGGGCCGGTCAAACGTTGGTGCAGTTGCCGCTTTGACATTCCGATGCAGCGCATCGCTTCCAGATCGTGCACATCGCTGGCGGGTTTGTGATAAAGCAAGCAATACCGGCCAGCCAATCCGTGTTCGCGCAGGCGTCTCTGAAAATTGGCGATATTTGCGCGATCCAGTGTCAAATTGTTCGTCGCCGGAAGATACTCCAGCCAAATCGCGTCGAGCTTTAGACGCCGCAGGCCGAGCATCCATTGCAGCGGAACGGAAAAATTACCTCCGCCTTCCCGATACTTTGCCGCGAATCCGCACCCGAGAAAAATGGTCACACGAACCTGAATACAAAGACAAACGCTCGCGGTTTGCAATGTAACGCTTCCGGCAGACAAGTGGGCGGGAGCGGATAAGATTCCGGCAGTGACTTTTATTTTCCTTTTCATCGGCTTGATGCTCCTCCTGGACGTCATCTGGTGCTGGCTGCTCGTACGCATCGCGCGGCGCGTATGGGGACGAACGGTTTTGTCCGTTTTCATGGCCGCACAGATTCTCAGCTTCATCTGGCTGATCGGCGGACGCCTTCTCCACCTCGGTTGGGATCGCGCGTTACCGAAGTTTGCCGTGACCGCGATGTTCATCTGGCATTTCCTCGGTCTTGGTCTGCTTTCTTTGCTCGGCATCGCGTTGATACCGGTTCTGCTTGTCTGGAACATCGTGTCGAAAGCCCGCCGCAGCCGCGTTCACATTCCAAAACCAGCGTCAGACCCCGCCGGTCACTACAGTCGCCGCGATTTCATTGGCCTGACCGTGGCAATGGCTCCGCCACTTTTCACGCTCAGTCTAACCGGGATCGCGTTAAGCCAGCTCAATTACTTTCGGGTACGGCGTTTAGTCCTACCCATCACGAATCTTCCGATCGCGCTTGATCATCTCACGATCACACAGGTGAGCGACATGCACGTCGGACGCTTTACGTCGGGTTCGGTCCTTCAAAAAATGGTGAGCACGGTGAACAACCTACGCTCCGATCTGGTCGTTTTGACGGGAGACTTGATTAACGATTCGTTATCCGATCTTTCCGAGGGACTGGACCTGGTCCGGGCGATGGATCCGCGCTTCGGGTTGTATCTGATCGAGGGCAATCACGACTTGATCGACAATGGAGAAGAGTTCGAAAGAAGAGTGAAGGCTTCTGGCATTGCCTTTCTTCTGGATGAGACCGCTACGGTCGTCGTGCGCGGAGCACCCGTTCAACTGCTCGGATTGAGCTGGACCCGAACGCGAGGAGAAAAACGCGACCAAGCAATTTCGCAATCCGTTCGTGAACTACTGCGCCTGCGAGCCACCGATGCGTTTCCGATCTTGCTCGCACATCATCCACACGCATTCGATGCCGCAGCCGAAGCCGGATTACCACTCACTCTTTCAGGACATACCCACGGCGGACAGTTGATGCTAAACGAACAAACCGGTTTTGGCCCGGCCATGTTTCGTTACTGGTCCGGCCTGTACCAGCGCGTCGACAGCAAACTGATCGTTTCCAACGGCGTCGGAAATTGGTTCCCGCTCCGAATCAACGCCCCGGCCGAAATCGTTCACATTACGTTGCGCCGAGCTTAATGGGAACGGCTCCCACCGTGACTCCCGGTTTTTCTGACTTCGACGTTGGACGTTGAGCGTTCGACGTTTGCTGTTCTTCGTCGAGGGCATGGGTGGTGCTCTTTTCCAATCCCAGTGCCGGCTTCCATACACGAAAACGTCACCAGAATCGACGGCGGCTTAACGACAACCGGCCGCCCTCCGCCTTCCCCAGCCCATGGTTGTTTCCGCGATAATGATTTGCTCGTCACAATCAGCGAGGAAACCTATGCGCAAGTTGCCTCGAAGATCGACCTTCAGCGCTTCGCGCCGGATCAGGTCATTTTCGAAGAAAACGATACCGGCGATTGTCTCTACCTGATCGCACAGGGTTCGGTTAAGATCTCCAAGAAAGGACGGGCGGGGCAACAGGAAACTCTCGCTTATCTTCTTGAACGCGATTTTTTCGGAGAAATGGCGCTGGTCGACAGCGGTAAGCGTTCAGCCCAGGCCTCGGCGGTTGGTCATGTCATCTTAGGTCGAATCGACCGCGCCGGTTGGGACTTGCTTCTCCGCCTCGCGCCCCATGAAGTGCTTGGCAATTTCACCAAGTCGGTGACGAAACGTCTCCGCCAGAACAATCAGAACTTCATCGAACAAATGATGCGGAACGAGCGCCTATCGCTGATGGGCACGACCATCAGCTCGATTGTCCATGACATGAACAATCCCATTTCCTGCATCCTCGGCGCGTGCGATATCATTCGCTCGAAAAACCAGGACGAAGTGGTCGCGCAAATGGCAAACCTCATCCGGGAAGCAGTCGGGAAGATGGACACGATGACGCGCGAACTGATCGATTTTTCGCGGGGAAAAACGAGGCTCACCATCCGATCGATCAGCGTTGGCGAATTCATCCACAATCTTGAATCCGACTTCGTGAAATGCCGGCCGATTGTGGATGTTCGCATCGAAGCCCTCTACGACGGTCCGATCCACATCGACCGCCACCGTTTGCTCCGGGTTTTTGGCAATTTGATTCGCAACGCCCGTGAAGCCATGGCCGAGACCGAACGCAAAACCTTGCAATTTACGGTGAAGCGACTTGATTCGAAGGTCCGTTTTGAACTGGCTGACACCGGTTGTGGGATTTCTTCAAATCTTTTGCCAAAAATTTTCGAACCATTTATGACTCACGGAAAATCCAACGGCACCGGACTCGGGCTTGCCGTTAGCAAAGCCGTCATCGACGCTCACGGCGGATCGATCTCAGCGACCAGCAACGAGTTCGGAACCACATTTCAAATCGACCTGCCGTTGGAGACCTGATCCTTTGCCCGTACCGCTTCCTGGCCTAACCGGCCTCAAAGTCACCTTTCGCGGAGTTCGTGGCTCGACTCCATCGCCGGGACGTCTTACCGCGCGTTACGGTGGCAATACCTCCTGCGTTGAGGTGCGCGCAAGTGACGAAATCCTGATTTTGGATGCCGGTAGCGGAATTCGCAACCTGGGCACCGACCTCGTATCCGAGTTTGGCGCAATGCCGATCGCGGCCAGCCTATTGATCTCGCACACTCACTGGGATCATATCCAGGGATTGCCTTTCTTTGTTCCGGCCTTCTCAGCGCAAAATCGAATCCGCGTTCTTACCGCGAAAAATTCGGGTGCCAAGGTCGATCGCGGCCTGAACAATCAAATGGATCCAATCCACTTTCCGGTCGGGCTCGATCAACTCCGTGCTTTGACAAAAGTTGGCGAACTGGACGCCGATGAACACTCTATCGGCCCGTTTCGGGTGCGGACTACAGAATTGAACCATCCTGGTGGTTGCGCCGGATTCCGAATCGAGGCGAGTGGCGGATCGCTTGCCTATTTGTCAGATCACGAGCCGGATCTTACCGACAAAAAAGCGAGTCGTAACCTGGTCGACTTTGTCCACGACGTGGATCTGCTCATTCTTGACACGCAATACACCGACGCCGAATACCGCCACCGCCGCGGATGGGGACACGGCTGCCTAAGCGAAAGCGTCGCGATTGCGGTCGAGGCCGGTGTCAAGCGCCTCGCTCTTTTTCATCACGATCCCGCCCACGACGATGAGCAAATCGATGCCATGGCAGCGGTCGCCAGGCAAATGGCTTCGCCTGCGTCGCTCATCATCGGCGGCGCGACCGAGAATGAGACCATCTCGCTCGGCCAGGGTAATCTCTCGGTAATGCAGGATCCTTCGCCCGCCAAAAGATCCCTGAAAGCCTGAGCCCCGTCCGTCCGCTACCAGTGGAAGAAGGTGTGCTCGCCTTCAAATCCCTTGAGCGGGAACGCGCCGGCCATATGGAGCTGCCGCAAGTCAGCCATTTCCCGCTGGGCTGCCTGACTGAGGAGGCAGGGAAACTTTTGAGTCGCGGCGAGGCGTTCCATGCGAAAAAGAAAATTCAAATCCTGACCAACCGCGCTTAATTCGCCGGCAGTGGCAGCGGCGCCGAAAACCGCGGTGCCATAATGAAGCGTCCACCGGAAAGGAGGTTGGCCGCGCAGTTGAATTTCGCGCAGCGTATCAAAAGCGGTCACGACCTGCGCCCGCTCGCAAAACTTTACGTTCCAATAGACTAACAAGCCGTCCCCAAGAAATTTGCTCAATGTCCCACCGTGTTGTTCGATCACTCGTTGACATTCCGCCAACCACGTTCCAACCATTCGCGCGAGATCTTCCCCTGGAACGTGCGTGCTCAGTTGCACGAAATTTTCGATGTCCATCAATAGAAACCAGCAGGTAAATTCATTGACTTCCCGCACCGTCATTTGCGCTTCAGTTGGGTAAAGCTGTTCCCCGTGCGTCTGCGGCGCTTCAACGCAAAACACAAGACTCTGTTCTCCAATTTGAATGACGTCGCCATGATGTAATCCCATCGGCTGGATGACGCGACGGCCATTCAGATGGGTGCCATTGCTGCTGCCGAGATCGACGAGCGAAAATTCGAAGCCACCCTGCGCATGCACCAGCGCGTGCCGGCGCGACACCTTCGCCGAAGTGAATACGACGTTGTTATCCTTGGATCTTCCGAGCGAAAACGTCTTTCCGACTAACGGGAACTGTCGGTCACCGATATCAAGCCAGGCGGCGAAGGCCGGCGCCGCAGTGTTCATCCCACAGAAATAAGCCGAATACATGCCAGGGCCTCGCTCTGTCGGCATAGCCTCTGCTTTTTCGTTCGTGCAATGCACACGAACTACGTCCCGGACGCGGAGCCCGAGGGAGAGGAAACCGCTCGGGGCGTCGTTGGGGGCACGAAACTGTTCAATCGTTTTACCCTGCAGAAGGTGCTCGGCCGCGGCGGAATGGGAATCGTCTGGTTGGCGCGCGACGAACGGCTCGATCGCCTGGTCGCATTAAAACTCGTCCCCGATTCGGTATGTTTTGACCCATCGGCACGAGAAGATCTGAAGCGGGAGACGCGCAAGAGCCTGATGCTCACCCATCCCCATATTGTGCGAATCTTTGATTTTATCGAAGACGAGCGTTCGGCCGCGATCTCAATGGAATATGTTGATGGCGCCACGCTTTCGTCGCTCCGGGTGAAGAAACCGACAAAGTGCTTCGAAGTGGACGAAATCGGGCCCTGGGTCGGGTCGTTATGCGAGGCTCTGACTTACGCGCATGAATCGGCTCATCTTGTCCACCGCGATCTCAAACCATCGAACTTGATGGTCAACAGCAAACAGGAGCTGAAGGTCACCGATTTTGGCATTGCCTGCACTCTGCGCGAATCGATGACATACGTCAGTGTCCGAACGTCCAGTGGTACGCTCAACTACATGAGCCCACAACAACTCCTGGGCGAAGATCCTTCCGCCTCGGACGACATCTACGCTGTGGGCGCGACCTTATACGAAGTTCTATCGAGCAAACCCCCATTCTTTGGTGGAGACGTGGCTTCCCAAGTACGGGAGGTGATTGCTCCGACCATCACCCAGCGCCGCGCGAAATTTGGAATTAATGGGCACGCCATTCCAAAATATTGGGAGGAGACGATCGCCGCATGTCTCGCCAAGGATGCGGCCCAACGTCCTCGCACCCCGGCCGACATTGCACGGCGGTTACGTCTCGGCGGAACACTTCGCATCCATGACGTGGAAGAAAAATCGAACGGTATTTTTCCAGCGATCGCTGCGTTTGCTCGCAAGCTTGATCGGCGAGTCACTGCGTCCGCCGGTGCCGCGCTTGCCTTACTCGTCGCGCTACTATTGCTTTTGCATCATCCCCAGAAAACTATTTCGCCGGTCGCGGCTATCGCTGTCGAAAAACATGCGCCCGCCCCTGTCACCTACGCGATTGAAAAACCGGTCGCTGCTGCGGTCAT
>JBEEGU010000100.1:0-4764 GCA_041167025.1 Verrucomicrobiota bacterium | reverse complement strand
CTAATGATGATCTCAGTGAATTTCTCGCGCTGAATATAATCGAGCATCTGTAGAATCGGAGGGAAACTCAGCTTTTGCAGCTCATACTCGGGCAGCTCGAACTCTCCAATCGGCTGAAAGTTTTTGATTGGGATATCGTCTATTTGCAGCTCGCCGCGCGATGTCACGACGATCAATTCCTCGCCGGCGGCCGCACCGGCGGCTGTCATGCGCCGGATGGTCGTGGCGACTCCGTTAACATCCTCAAGCGTATCGGTAAACCAGGCGCGCTTACGGTTCTGCAACGCGGGAGGAATGCTCCCCGTTAGGTCCTGAAAGATTCGCCGCAGCCATTTGCGCGACGGGGCCTGACTATGAAAGGCGTAAATGTACGGCGCGAGGATGATAAGGATCGGCGCGATGGCACTGAGTGCCTGCATGCTTTCTACGAGGTTGCCGCTCCTGATCTGTTGAACAAATTTTTGAAACAGGCGAAACGCCAGTTGTTCCGCGGCAAGGTTTGCCATGAGGAACGTTCTTCGTTCCGGTTCTGATACGCCGCTGAGTTCCTCGCTTAATTTTGCCTTCATCTCGGGCTGCGCGAAATAGCCCGAGAGCTGTTTCCACAAGGAAACATTTCCGGGTTTGGCCAACTCGAAGATTTTTCCGGATAAGACCCCCTGGGTGATAAAGGTCGCCTTTTCGGTCAGAGTGAACTCAGTCGGGTCACGTCCTTCCATGAACCGCGAAAACATTTTTTCGAGCAGGACGGCGCTGGGTCCGAGTTTCTCGTGGAAGTGTTCCTGGATAAAACAGGAGAACGTATTGTAAAAACCGTGCGACAGCGCCAGGGGGGTTCCGCCGTGACCCACCGCCTGGCAATGACCGATGCGAATGTGCGCAAGAAATTCCTGAACCGAATTAGCGTCCGGCGTTTCGGTGTAGGCGGATGCGACAAATTTTCCGCCATGATCGTCCGAACCTCCGACGTAGATTTTCCGCCACGGCGCCTCATGCGTCGGCTCGATCTTGTGGCGCTGGACCAGCTCTTCGATTTTTTCCGGTGTCAGGCCTGTCAAAAGCGTTTGGGCCAGTTCACTTAAGAGCGCGTCCCGCAACCCGTTGATCCCTTCGAAATGCTTGAAAAGCAGGATCAGTTTTTCGAGATGAGACGGCTCCAGTTTGCCATTAATGCTGTAGAGCGGATGGGAAACCGCATGCAGGATCTGCTCTCCGGCGAGATATTGTTGCAGATCAAAAATATTATCGCGCACCCGAGCGATTTCGGCGTGTTGCACTTCGGAGATTCCCCAAACCAGAATATGGATCTTGCACGGATCTTGGGGAAAATAAGTCGTCACTTCTTCGCTGATGAACGAATCCGGCAGATCGGCGATTTGGAGGCATCCATCGATCGTGTCGTGGTCGGTGATCGTGACGTAGTCCATCCCGCTGTCCAAGAGCTGCGCATGCAACCGGCCCGGGTCGGAACAGCTGTCCGGGAAATCAAACCGGCGGAAGAGCCACTCTTCCGATCGCGCACTGTGTCGCGAATGAATATGCAGATCGCACTTGCTCATAAGCGAGAAGTTCCCCGCAACCTCCATTCCGCCATCCAATCCTGATAGGTCGTGGGATTTCTTTGCGATGCCATTTGTGTAATCGATCCGCAGATCTGCCGCCAAACGGCTGGATGAAGATAATCGACCGGGTGAATGCTAACACGCAAAAGCCAATCGCATCGTGTCATTTGCCGTAACAGCCCATTCCAACACAAGCTAACCTGTCGCCGCCACGGATTCCGCACGCTATAAACCAAAGTTCTCGCGGGAAAATCTTCTCCCGATCGAAGATCGCGAATCGCTCCCAGGCGCGTCGTATATTCCATCCCGCAATCTCGTGCGGCGCGCTCCGCTTCCGCTCCGAGCAGCCAAGCCGGCGCGATAAATCCGTGGGGCTTCAATCCAGCCGCGCGAAATTCGTCTCGTGCACGGGTGATTCGCTGAGTCGCTTCTTCATAATCGAGATCGAAAAATTCTCCTTCATCCTGTGTATAAACACGAGTCATGAACCTCCCATATAACGATTCCGCCACCTGGCGTGGCCGTTCATGAAAATAGCCGTGAATCACAATTTCATGCCCGTCCGATTCCAGTTCGCGCAGCCACGAAACGAACGGTTGGTTTCCAACCATCGAGCCTTCGTGGTGATAATCTGGCACAACCAGAACGGAGCAGGCTGAGCCGCCGATCCGTCCCACTTCAGCAAGAATTTTTTTTGTTATGTCCCAGCTGGACGGAGCGACGTCGTGTAACGAGATAATCAGAGAGCGCCTCGCCGCGGCTCCGGTCCCAGCCACCGGCATGAATTGCGTCGCCGCAACTGATGTCATACCAGGAACTTCCGACGCAGGCGTCCTGCAAACAAGCGTAAAGATCAGGGCTCCGGACCGCGAATGTCAGCTTTGCTCTGTTTTGCTTCCCATCTGCACGATCGCCCGGAAGTCCGCTCCAGTCAGAGGCATGACGGATAAACGCGATAGTCGCACGAGTTGTATTTTTTGGAGTCGCGGCGTCTTTTTGATTTCGCTGAGCGTCACTGGCCTCGGCAGGGCCTTAACTGGGACCAAGTCCACCGCACTCCAATCGCCTTCGGTCGCCGTTG
The DNA here is from genome assembly GCA_041167025.1 of Verrucomicrobiota bacterium. Classification (GTDB taxonomy): domain Bacteria; phylum Verrucomicrobiota; class Verrucomicrobiia; order Chthoniobacterales; family UBA10450; genus DATFCK01. The sequence continues at coordinate 2,121 of JBEEGU010000100.1, read as the reverse complement.
GATCGCGGTAAGCGATTCGCTGCACTTTTGCCAGTCCGACCACAGCCTTTTGGTCGCCGGTGTGATAAAAGAGGATCTCGTCCCCTTTTTGCATCTGACGCAGATTATTTCGGGCGGTATAATTGCGCACGCCCGTCCAGGCCGTTCCGCCTTCGCTCCGAAAATCCGACCAGGAGTAGGCCTCCGGTTCCTGTTTAACGAGCCAATAATTTTTCATCTCAGAAAGAGATAACAAGATTTCGCAGGAACGAAGAGGCAATTCCGAATTCTCTTTCCGCCAAGGAGCGGCGGCTTCCCGGCCGCCGTATTAACAACGGCGGTTTGGAGACCGCCGCTCCTTGTCACCCGTGACGCGCCCATGACATCCGTGGCTCTCGGATTCGACAATCGCACCGCTTTGTCTCACAGTCGTTGGTCGTGGCTCGCCTGCCCTTTATCACTTTCGAAGGAACTGAAGGTTGCGGAAAGTCAACCCAGGTCCAGCGGCTGGCCGCGCGGTTGGAATCGTTAGGCGTATCCTTTATGGTCACGCGCGAACCGGGCGGCACTGCGATCGGCGAAACGATCCGCGAGTTACTTCAGTTCGCTCCTCAGGGCAGAGGAATGATGCCTGAAACCGAACTTCTCCTGTTTGAAGCCAGTCGCAGCCAACTCGTCCGCGAAATGATTCTACCGGCTCTCGAACGCGGCATTTGTGTCATCTCCGATCGCTTTTTCGACTCGACTACTGTCTATCAAGGCGCCGCCCGAAAACTCGACCCGGCGATGGTCGAACATTTAAACACGTTCGCGGTAGGCCAATGTGTGCCCGATCTCACGATCGTCCTTGATGTCGATGAAAAGACGGCACGCGCGCGATTGCAAAAACCGCGTCGCCCGGACCGGATGGAAATGGAGCCGGCCGAATTTTACGAGGAAGTGCGGCAGGCTTATCGGCAGTTGGCTGCGCGAGAACGCGACCGCGTCGTTTTAATTGATGGGTCGCAATCAACCGAGGAAGTCGAGAGTCAGATCTGGACGTCGCTTTCATCGCGCTTTCCAAGGCTGGCGGTAGATCCGCAATCGGCAATCGGCAATCCGAAATTGTAAGATGGCGTTTTCGCGAGACAGAGCGATGGAGTATTTGCGCCGCGCACACGAGCAAAATCGGCTCGGCCACGCCTACCTCATCTCAGGCATACCCGGCAGCGGCAAACGCGCGCTCGCGGCCGATTTGACGAGTTTGGTCAACGGCACCGCGCCCGAGAACGTTTTTTCCGCGAAGGCGAGAGAGGTCTTTGTTGCCGAACCCGAATCGAAATCGCGGAGGATTGTGACGGAACAGGTGCGCAATCTCGAACATGCCCTGCAAATGCGAGCGGCCGAGGGCCAGCGAAAGGTTGCGATTATTTCCGAAGCGGATCGGTTACAGCCACAGGCAGCCAACGCTTTCCTCAAGACTTTGGAGGAGCCGCCTCAAAATTCGCTCCTGCTCCTGTTGAGCGCATTGCCGGAAGTTCTGCCCGACACCATTATCTCTCGCTGCATTTCGATTCCGCTTGCTGGTAATGAAACGAGTCGGTCGGCTGAAGAGCTGGATCTCATCGAACTGCTCCGGCAAGCCGCGCAGCAAAAGGATTGGAACGTCCAGCATGCCTATCTTCTCGCGCAGGGTCTGCAACGATTGCTCAGCAAGATTCGCGAAGAAATAAAAACGATGAATGCGCAGGCATTACACGAGGAGGAAACGCGTTATCAAAACTCCACCGACGGCGCGTGGCTCGATGAACGTGAAGAATATTATAAAGCGCTGAGCGAGAGTTTTTACCTGCGGCGGCGGGCCGGCCTCATTGAAATCCTGTATGTTTGGTGGTCTGATCTGCTCCGCGCCAAAACTAATGTGCCAGCACGTGATTTGCCAGAACTGGCGAAGGAAACCGCAACAGTAGCGGAGCGGTTCGGCACACCGGAAATCCTCAAGAAAATCCGGCGCGTGGAAGAATTGCGTGACCATTTGTCGCGCAATATTCAAGAAGCACTTGCGCTCGAAGTAGCCTTTTTGAAAATCTTCGGCTCTTGAAGGAACCTTCCCTGCGAGCTGACGAATACCACAGAATTGTAGGGCGGGCGCCTCGCCTGCCG
>JBEEGU010000099.1:0-3476 GCA_041167025.1 Verrucomicrobiota bacterium | reverse complement strand
GCTGGCATCGTTCGCGGCTTTGGCTTTGCTCCATTATCGTGCGTTAGCCGTCGCGGGCGTTTCAAACCAACTACCGACGCTCGTCGCGGAAGCAGCCGTCGCTCTTGGCCTCTTAACCACCGCGGTCGCAATCGGTATCTTCACCCGCGGGATCGCTCGTCGTGTCCGATTAATCGAAGAAAGCGCGCGTCGCCTGCGCATGGACTACCCCTTTGTTGGCTTGGTTCCCGGAGACGATGAAATCGGGCAACTGGAAAGGCAACTGGAGATAACAAACGAGTTTCTACGAAACCGAATGCTGACGCTCCGAGAGAGCGAGGAACGGTTGCAAGCGATTCTCGACCAGACAACCGCTGTGGTTTATGTGAAAGATCGCGAGGGCCGCTATCTTTTCACGAATAAGCATTACGAAAATGTGTTCGGCATCACCCGGAAAGAAGCTTGCGGCCGAACCGACGCAGAAGTCTTTCCTCAACAGATAGCAAAGAAATTTCGAGAAAACGATCTGCGGGTGCTCGAGCTGGGACGCTCCGTCCAGTTTGAAGAGATCGCTCCTCATCAGGATGGGTTGCACACATACCTATCTCTCAAATTTCCACTACTGGATGCGAACAATAAGGCCTACGCCGTGGCTGGAATCTCTACCGACATCAGCGATCGAAAGCGGTTGGAGGAAGCTTTGCGCCGGACAAACGAGAAACTATCCCGGCAACCCGACGCGCCAAGTTGGGAAACGTCCCCTCCGGTAGATTTCGGTTCCCCGCCGGCAGGATGGATTGCGGACTCGGTGAGGACCTCCATTAGGTAGGGACGGCTCTCCGAGCCGTCGAGAAGGTTTCGGAGAATGGAGCCGGTCGGAGCCGAGCGACATTGACGGCAGCCCGAAAGGGCGAGAGAGCGGGAGCGGACGAGTCAAACGTCCCTACCTGTGCTGTTGCGGCATAGGTGACGGTTGACCCGCACGATGGCCTCTCCCTAATGCAGATCGGTTCTAACCGAAGCCGCGAATAATAATATTCGCGGCGTGCACTTTGCCAATTTCTGCCGTAGCAGTGAAAAATGCGCTTCTATCTGATCTTAACCCTGGCATGTGTCCTCTCGCTTAGTTGCGCGAGGGCCGCGACCGAAGGCCCCTACAAATTCGAGAGAGAAATTCCGATCGGCGGTGAAGGCGGCTGGGACATTCTCTGCGTGGATTCGGCAGCGCAGCGCCTCTATTTGTCGCACGCGACAAAGGTTGTCGTGGTCGACCTCGAGAAAAACGCTGTCGTAGGTGAAATTACCGATACCCCAGGTGTGCACGGGTTCGTCGTCGCACCAGAGCTTGGACGCGGTTTTTCCTCAAACGGCAAGGAAGCGAAAGTCAGCGTCGTGGATCTCAAAACGCTCAAAACGATTTCCAAGGTGGCCACTGGCGAAGGTCCTGATGCGCTCGCTTACGATTCGGGAAAGGGCGAGGTTTACGTTTTCAATCACAAGGGAAATTCGGCAACGGTAATCGAGGCCAAGTCGGCACAGGTTGTTGCTACGATTGCACTCGGAGGCAGCCCGGAGTTTGGGGCGAGCGATGCCGCCGCAAACCGCGTCTATTGCAATCTTGAGGATAAAAACGAAGTGGTCGTGATCGATACCGCGAAGCATGAGGTTACTCAACGATGGCCGCTCGCGCCTGGTGAAGAACCAACCGGCGTCGCGCTTGACGCAGCCCATCATCGTTTGTTCGTCGCCTGTCACAACAAGCTCCTGGCGATGCTCGACACCGAAACAGGCAGAGTCGTTGGCACGGTTCCTATCGGCGCGGGAGTGGACGGTTGTGCCTTCGACGATGCGATGCAGCTCGCGTTCGCCTCGTGTGGCGAGGGAACGACCACGATCGCGAAAGAAGAAACGCCGCAGAAGCTGGCGGGTGTTCAGGTTCTGCAGACAGAACGCGGAGCTCGAACCATCGCTCTTGATCCCAGGACGCACCGGATCTATCTGCCCTCCGCCCAATTCCAGTCTCCGCCGCCCGTTTCGCCTGGTGCGTCACCATCGCGACCAACGATTGTGCCAAACACATTGAAACTCTTGGTTTACGGTCCGATTCCCCGGCCCGCTCCTTAGAACAGTCAATGACGGTTGGCCCTACGCTCCGCCCTCTTGTCCGTTGGGCGGCATATCGCCCGAGTCCGCCTCTGCCTTCCTTTTTCGTCGAAAGAAATCCTGCAGGATAGCGGAGCATTCCTTCTGCAACACCCCGGAAACGATCTCACAATGATGGTTTAGAGCAGGGTGTTGCAGCAGGTTGATCATCCCACCGCCGGCGCCGCTCCGTGGATCGTCGCAACCGAAGATGACGCGACGGATCCGAACGTGGACCAGCGCCCCAGCGCACATCACACATGGTTCTTTCGTCACGTACAAATCACAATCGGTTAGGCGCCAATCTCCCACCGCTGCTTCGGCTTGAGTCAGGGCCAGCATCTCCGCGTGCGCGGTAGCGTCCTTCAGCAGCTCGATTTGATTGTAAGCGCGGGCGATGATTTTTTCGCCCCGCACCACTACCGCGCCAACCGGAACTTCGTCGGCCTCGTACGCCTTCCGCGCCAATCGCAGCGCTTCCCTCATGAACGCCGCATCCCCATCCAAGTTCGTCAACGATTCCATTTTTTAAATTGGTAATCCCTATCGCGTGACCAGGGACACTTTAACCCTCTGAGAAAAGACGCTACATCCTTGTTTATCTCCGTCGCCACACGTCCGCGAAGCAGTGCATCGGCGAACCAGTTGTACTCCTATGAAGAAATTAGTCGCCGGTATCTTAATTGTTTTCACCTCCTTCGTCACGGCCTACGGCTCGGACCAGGACACGGTTGATCGTTGTGCCTCGATCGTTCGGGACTTCCGGCAGATGCCGGAAAAGAATATTCCGCGCGGTGTCCTGCGCAATGCCCGGGGTGTGGCTATTATCACCGTCGTCAAAGCCGGATTTATTTTTAGCGGCAAAGGTGGGAAAGGGGTGGTTGTCGCCCGCACCGGTCACGGTTGGTCCGGTCCGTCTTTCGTCGCCACCGGAGGCGCAGGTTGGGGGGCACAAATTGGCGCCGAAGTTACGGATTTCATTTTTGTGTTGAACAATCGCGCGGCCGTTCGGGCCTTTTCAAAAGGGGGTAACGTCACGCTTGGCGCCGATGCGAGCATCGCTGCTGGCCCAGTTGGACGCGATGCCCATGTCGCTGTCGCCCCAACCGCAGCGATTTATTCCTACAGCCGAAGCAAAGGTCTGTTTGCCGGCGCGTCGCTTGAAGGCGCGGTAATTGGAACACAAAAGGATGAAAACGCACATTATTACGGACATCCGGTAGCGGCGGCGCAAATCTTGAATGGAGAAGTGCGAGCGCCGGCGGGCGCGGCCAGGCTGCGCACTGCACTCGGACATTGACATAAGCTCTCTCGGACCAATGGGACGACGCGAGCAGGTTTGAATCAAGGAGCGG
>JBEEGU010000098.1:0-9487 GCA_041167025.1 Verrucomicrobiota bacterium | reverse complement strand
TTGATACGGCGACACCGGTGACCTGTTGATTTGGAAAACTGGCGACCTCCTGAAGCTCGGCCGCTTCACCAATCGCGGCCGGATTGAATCCGATGAGAACCAGGAACAACGACGGAATTTTCACATTCTGTGATCGCATTCGCCTGCCGCAGTGGCTTCACAATTCTAATATGAAACCCGAGCACGATGTTTCCGGCGAACGAATCCAATACAACTTTCATGGCTACATCCGAGGTGATCGTTATCGGTGGCGGAATTGCTGGATTGTCGGCCGCAATTTATCTCGGGCGCGCTCAGCGTGACACGCTCGTCGTCGATTCCGGTCATTCCATGGCGAAGTGGGAGCCAAGCGTCGAGAATTATCTTGGCTTTCCAAAGGGCGTTGGCGGCGAAGAATTATTGAAAAACGGCCGGCGCCAGGCCGAGCGATACGGAGCCAAGTTTGCGGATGACACTGTTATTGATGCCACCATGCATCCCGCGCACTTTTCGGTGCAGGGAGAAAAATCGACTTATGAAGGCAAGCGGGTGCTGCTTGCCACCGGAATCTTTCATATTCCTCCGGACATACCGGGCGTGAAAGAATGCCTCGGGCACAGCATGTTTTTTTGCAAAGATTGCGATGGATACCGCGTTCGCGGGAAAAGGATTGCAGTGATTGGTGGCAATAACGACGTCGTCGAGTATGCACTCGCCATGTTGCACTACTCGCCGTGCGTGATTGTCGCGACAAACGGCGATCCGGTTTGTTGGGACGAACAACACGCAGCCTGGCTCAAAGAGTACGAAATTCCGGTCGAAACGGGACGGATCCGTGACCTGGAGCATCGGCGCACGAAGATTCTGGCCCTGGTTTATAGTCCCGATCGAAAAGTGAAAATTGACTATATCTTTACCACCCGCGGAGACATTTTTCACACGCGCCTGGCCAAGAAACTGGGCGCGAAACTCGACCCTGACGGTCAAATTGAAGTGGATCATTGCATGCGGACGAGCGTGTCTCGTCTTTATGCCGCCGGTTGTGTGACACCAGCCAACTGTCAGATGATCATCGCTGCCGGTCAGGGCGCGATCGCCGCGCAGGCGATCAACCGCGACTTGTTTGAGGAAAGCCTGTCCAATCACGAGCTGCGGCGGTTCCGTGAAGAGCAGCTTGAAGACGAAAAGACGGTGCCGGAAGGTGCTGCAGAACCAAAGCCTTAACCAGGAGTTTACCCATGGGATTTGATCAATATCACGAGCCGCCGAGGGAATTATCGCAGGAAACGCGAACTTTTGCCCGAATGATTGTTTCGTTAACGGAGGAAGCGGAGGCGATTAACTGGTATGAACAGCGCATCGCGTTGGAAAAAGACCGAAGCGCGCGCGACATCATGGAGAATGCGCAGAAAGAAGAGTTCAAACATTTTTCCATGGATCTGGAGTGGTTGCTCCGCACGAAACCGCTCTGGCGCGAGATCGCCCAAGGGGTTTTGTTTCAGCGCGGGGACATCGTCAAACGCGCCGATAAGGCTGAAGAAAGTGCGGATTGATCGCACGTTTCGTCCGCTCGGTATCGGGTAAAATGTCACGCCAAGACCACCTGGGCCTCTTTTCATTGAATTTCGGACTTTGCAACGAGCGTTTCTCTTTCGATATTGAACCTGTAACTTTTCCCTGAATGGACGCATCCACTTCTCTCGAAGCTCACCACGATCCGCATCATCACGACGCCGAACACGAACATCACGAGCTCGGGTTTTGGCGAAAGTATATCTTTTCCACTGATCACAAGGTGATCGGCATCCAGTACGGCATTTGTGGCCTGATCTTTTTGTTTCTCGGCTTTTCCCTGATGATGCTGATGCGGTGGCAACTGGCGTATCCCGGCCACACCTTGCCTCTCATCGGGAACGCACTCGGCCGGTTTTTCGGCCCCGGAAGCATGCCCGGAGGAAAAATGGCTCCGGAGTTTTACAATTCACTCGGGGCCATGCACGGCACCATCATGATCTTTCTCGGAATTGTGCCGGTCGCATTTGCTGCTTTCGGCAATTTCGTCGTGCCCCTGCAAATCGGTGCCCCGGACATGACATTTCCGAAAGTGAACGCTGCAAGTTTCTGGGCGTTCTGGGTCGGTGGCCTGATCATGCTAACGAGCTTTTTCGTGCCCGGCGGCGCCGCTAAAGGCGGATGGACCTCTTATACCCCACTTTCCGACATCGCTGACAAAGGCCCGGCCTACCACGTTTTATTCAATGGCCAAACGCTGTGGCTCATCGGTTTTATTTTTCTCATCACTTCCTCCCTGCTCGGCGCGGTCAATTTTATCAGCACGATCATTCAATTGCGCGCCAAGGGATTGACCTGGATGCGCCTGCCCTTTTTCGTTTGGGCGCAATTCGTCACGGCGTTTCTTCTTTTGCTGGCGTTCCCTCCGCTTGAAGCCGCAATCGTCATGCAGCTGATGGATCGGCTGGCTGCGACCAGTTTCTTCCTGCCGACCGGGCTCGTGGTGAATGGTGCCGCGGTGAATATCAGCGGCGGCGGCAGCCCGCTTCTCTGGCAGCATCTGTTCTGGTTTCTGGGTCACCCGGAAGTTTACGTGCTCATCCTTCCGGGCATGGGAATCGTCGCTGAGATCCTGGCCAACAATTCGCGCAAACCGCTCTGGGGTTACAAATCGCTCGTATTTTCCGTGCTCGTGCTCGGGTTCCTTTCGTTCATCGTCTGGGCCCACCACATGTGGTTGACCGGGATGGGTGCCGCCGTCAGTGCGTTTTTCCAAACCACCACCCTGATCATCTCCATTCCATCGGTCATCATCCTCAGCGCGTTTTTCATTTCACTTTGGGGCGGTTCGATTCGCTTCAATGTCCCGATGCTTTTTGCCACAGCCTTCCTCCCCATGTTCGGCATCGGTGGTCTCACCGGGATTCCTCTCGCATTCAATTCCGCCGACCTTTATCTGCACGACACTTACTATGTCATCGCGCATTTCCATTACATCGTCGCGCCCGGAACGATCTTCGCGCTTTTTGCGGGCGTTTATTATTGGTACCCAAAGGCGACTGGCCGGATGATGAGCGAATTCTGGGGCAAAGTGCATTTTTGGCCCTCGCTCATCTGTATGAACGTGATCTTTCTGCCAATGTTTCTACAGGGAATGCTCGGTATGCATCGTCGCTGGTACGATGGGGGACAGGGCTGGAGCGTCGGAGGCGAGCATGTTTGGGGACTCAGCGGTTTCCAGTGGAATTCGCCCATCTCCTGGGCGGCGTGGATTATGGGCCTGGCTCAAATCCCTTTCATCATCAATTTCTTTTGGAGCATTAAACACGGCAAGAAAGTCGGCGATAATCCTTGGGAAGCGACCACGTTGGAATGGACTGCGCCGTCGCCCCCACCGCATGGAAACTTCATTGATACGCCCGTAGCGTATAGAGGGCCATACGAATACAGCCTCCCTGGCCGCGAAAAAGATTTCACCATGCAGAATGAACCGGTGGAACCAACTGAACGGACGCGCCGCAAACCTACGGCCGAGCCCGCCCTCGTTTAGTCAGGCGCCATGGAAATTCCTTATACAGTTTCCAACCGGCCCGATACGGGTTTATGGAACGCAAAAATCGGTATCTGGTTGTTCCTCGCCTCCGAAGTCATGCTCTTCGGCGGGCTTTTTTCAGCTTACATTTTTTTGCGAATCGATTCGCCGCCAGGCAAGTGGCCCCACGGGCTGTTGAACGTGCCGGTCGGGACGATGAACACCGCGATTCTGATCGCTTCATCAGTCACAGTCGTTCTCGCCTGGGCGGCTTTAAAGATGCGCCGTTATCGCGCCTATTGGTGGTACATGCTGATCACTATTTTGTGCGGCCTAACCTTTCTCGCGGTTAAACTCGTTTACGAGTGGCCGCAGAAGTTTGAGCATTTCGGTGCTTACATCAAACCGGAGGCTTTGGAGAAATATGAGCCTTACCTCGGCAATCATCACCTGATCGCGAAAGGTTTGCCGCCGCGGCTGGAAATTAGCGGCCACCTTCATAATCGCGAGGCATTGCACGACCCGAACATCAAGGAATACGAGGTTGCCCTTGATCCGGTGAACGCGGATCCGGCAAACCCGGCGATGGATCGTCCTCATTTCTTTTATGTTCCGCCGACCGAGAAGATCGCGACGATCGAGAAGGCAGATGTGGAGCGCGCCGGGATGTTTACCCCGGATCACAACACCTATTTTGCGACCTATTTCACCATCACCGGCTTGCATGGACTGCACGTGCTCGGGGGTGTCCTTGTTTTCATTTACATGTGGCTGCCCGTGAGCAAGAAGATTTACCAGCGTAATCCCGAACATTTGGCGAACCGGGTGGAAGTTTCGGGACTATTTTGGCATTTCGTCGATCTGGTCTGGATCTTCGTGTTCCCGCTTTTCTATCTACTTTAAGCATGAACAATCCTCCTGACGTTTCACCCGATCCCGCCGAGCACGAGGAGTACGCGCACAACGTGCAGAAACACGTTCGGGGTTATTTGATGGTGGGCGGAATGTTGCTGGCGGCTACAGCCGTCACTGTCGCGCTCTCCTATGTCGATTTCGGGACACGCAAAGCCAACATCGCCGTCGCTATGCTCGTGGCGACGATCAAGGCCGGGCTGGTCGCAGCCATTTTCATGCATCTGGCCGCGGAGAGACGCTTGATTTACCGCGTGTTAATTTTTACCGGTCTTTTTGTTTTCGCCCTTTTTTGGCTTACATTTCTTGCCTGGTACGACCCCGTTTCTCGCTAAATGTCACTGAAAGCTTTTCATATTGTTTTCATTGTCTTTTCCACCCTGCTCGCGCTTGGATTGGGAGCCTGGTGCGTCTGGGTTAACCTGGTCGAAGGCGTTCCAATTTATCTCGCCGGTGCGATCGGTTCGTTCGGCTGCGCACTCGGATTGGTCATCTACGGTGTTTGGTTTTACCGAAAAATGAAGCGGCTCGGAATTATTTCATGAAAGCGAAAGTTCTCGCCATTTGGATTACGTTGATTTGTTCGCCATTGGCCCAAGCGATCGCCTGTCCTTTTTGCTATGGCGCCAAGGATGGCAAATCGACTGAACACATGGCCGTCGCCATTTGGTTTCTTTTTGGCGCTGTCATGTCCGTTTTAGGCGGGATCGGCGCTTTTAGTTTTCACATCTGGCGCCATTCTCGCATGCCGCTCGAGCCCCATCAGCAGTTGGCCGATGAAGAGCTATCCAAGTATGAATAGCCTGGCGTTAATCAATGAGTTTCTCGGGCAACCGGCTAACGCCTCCGAACATGGCTACCAGATCGATCATATCCTCGAGTTCTGTCACTGGTTCATGGCGGCTCTTTTTGTCGGTTGGTTCGCTTATTTCATTTTTGTTTTGATTCGTTTTCGCGAGAAACGCCATCCGGCCGCGGATCACGAGGGCGTGAAATCCGGAATCTCCACTCACTTGGAGTTTTCCGTGGTCTTGATCGAAGCGGTCCTCCTGCTCGGGTTTGCCATTCCTCTCTGGGCGAAGCGTGTGAATCAATTTCCCGACACGCAAAACGCCATTCTAGTGCACGCGGTTGGCCAACAGTTTAACTGGACTTTTCACATGCCCGGAGCGGATGGAGAGTTCGGCCGGCGTGACGCCAGTTTTGTGACGAACACGAACCCGGTCGGGCTCGACGTAAACGACCCCGCGGCAAAGGACGATATTGTTGTTCCCGGAGAGCTGCACGTGCAAGTCAATCGTCCGGTCATTATTGAACTCTCTTCCAAAGATGTGATCCATAATTTTGCCTTGCCGCATATGCGCATTGCCCAGGATGCAATTCCCGGGTCGATCATTCCGATGTGGTTTACGCCGATCAAAACCGGTACGTATGAAGTGATTTGTGGTCAGCTTTGCGGTCTGGGCCATTACAGCATGAAGGGAACAGTAGTCGTGGATTCCCCGGAGGATTATCAGGCGTGGCTCAAGGAACGGGCTGAACTCGCCGGCCCACAAGCTGCCCCGCCGCCGGCTGCCCGGCCGCCGGGCGAACCACCGGTTGGACCTACTCCGGGAACGATTGCGCCACCGGGCGCGCCCAAGACGGCAAACCCTACCGCCCAGCCCGAGAACAAACCAGCGCAGCCGCCGACATCACCGGCGCCGCAGTAGCTGTTCGTTCCTCAACGTCCGAGGGGGCGAATCGTCTCTTAGTTTTTTACCGGATCAGCTAAGCGCAGCCCAGGACAGGTTGGCATAACCGACCGGGCAACTTCTCTTGTCATCGCGATCCGGCAGCAGCCGGGGAAGGCCCCCGCAAAGGTTCTCGTGTCACGCAAAGTAATGAGTGTGGTCCACGGAGTTTTGTGAGGTCCCTCGCGTGCGCTCGGGATGACAAACGTGCGGGTGCGGCGCTGCAAAGTATGCGGCCAACACCACGCGCCTTGTCATTCTGGACGAAGTGAAGGACCCACATCGGCGTTGTAGATCACTCAACCTTGATTGAGTGCCCGATAGCGATAGGCGAGCTCGCTCGCGTTCGCTCGGGATGACAAAAGCAGGGACGAAACTATCCGTGAGAGAAACCACATCTGCTTGGGATTTTTCGCTGCGAAATTCGGCTGATCTGGAGTTAATTGGAATGCGCTAAAAAAATGAGCATTCGCAATATTCCCGGTCCCTCGCATTGGCTGAATCGCTTTACTTGGTTCCTGGCGGTCGCCACGCTTTTCTTGATCTGTAGCGGTGGCATGGTGACGAGCAAAGGAGTTGGTCTTGCTGTTCCGGATTGGCCGACCACGTTCGGTTATAACATGTTTCTCTTTCCCGTCTCGAAATGGGTCGGCGGGGTTTTTTTTGAACATACCCATCGTCTCATGGGTTCCGTCGTTGGCTTTTTAACTATCATTCTGGCGGGTTGGCTGTGGTTCGTGGAACCTCGGCGTTGGGTGCGTAATCTCGGCTTGGCGGCGCTGGGTGCGGTCATTTTACAAGGTGTGCTGGGCGGTCTGCGAGTAACCATGCTCAAAGATGAGATCGGCGTCTTTCACGCCTGTCTCGCGCAAGCTTTCCTCGGCCTTATCGTCTTCATCGCGTTGGCGACTGCGCGCCATTGGGAAGGCTGGTCGCGTTCAGGTCTCGATCAAAAACATGTTGGCACGATAAGAAGAATCGCTCTTGCCACGACCGTCCTGATTTATTTCCAACTCGCCCTCGGCGCCACCATGCGACATCAACATCGTGACCTGGCCATCGTCGACTTTCCGACCGCGAATAAAGCGTGGATCCCGGACACTGGTAGCGCTGCCCTGGCGGCTGTTAATGCTTGGCGCGATACGCGCGGCTTGTCCGACGTCACCGCATTTCAAATTTGGTTGCAGATGACGCATCGGTTTGGGGCATTGCTCGTCGCGTGTGGGATAACGGCATTTTGGATCGCCGTCCGAAAATTGGGAACCGGCGCCACGCCATTCCGCGGATTGTCGAACATCTGGCTGGCGATCATGCTTTGCCAGGTCACATTGGGAGCCTGGACCATCTGGAGTAACAAGGCCGCGGATATTGCTACTGCTCATGTCGCGTTCGGCGCGATAATGTTTTCCGTAGCCGTGGCCATCTGCGCGATTTCGTGGCGTATTTCACAACTCCAGTCCGGCCTGCGCTACGGAATGCCGTCATTGCAGACTGACGCCATGGCAAGATTATGAAGAGAGCTGCGGAGGTCACTTCAGGTGCGGAATTGTCCACCGCACGTTCCACTCGGGCGTGGCCAGGCGCGGATCTGGCCGAGCTGGTCAAGGCGCGCCTGACCACGCTGGTAATGCTCACCACCGCCGTAGGTTTTTATCTTGGAGCGCGTGGCGAAGTGAATTATGTCGCACTCGCACATGTTTTTTTTGGGACCGCCGCCGCGGCTGCCGGCGCAGCGGCGTTGAATCAATGGTGGGAATGGCGCGTTGACGCGTTGATGCATCGAACAAGGATGAGGCCCGTCCCGGCGGGGCGCATGAGCCCGGTGGTTGCCCTCGTGGTTGGAAGCGCGCTTTCCATTTTTGGCGTTGTTTACCTGGCCCTGACTAGCAATCTTTTGAGCGCGAGTCTCGCCGGCGTCACCGTCGCGATTTACCTTTTTGCCTACACACCGTTGAAACGCGTTAGCACCGTCAATACTCTGGTCGGTGCCATCCCCGGAGCGTTACCTCCAATGATTGGTTGGGCCGCGGCGCGCGGCACGCTTGAGAGCGGTTCCTGGAGCCTTTTTGCCGTAGTGTTTCTCTGGCAGTTGCCACATTTTTTTGCCATCTCCTGGATGCACCGTGACGATTATGCGCGGGCTGGTTTTCAGATGATCTCGAACGAAGATCCGACCGGCGAGCGCAGCGCCAGTCAAAGCGTCTTTTTTTGTATCCTTCTTTTGGTTCTCGCCGGTTTGCCCGGTTTTGTCGGTATCGTAACGGTATGGTACATTCCAATTGAGCTCGCCCTCGGCGCAATATTTGTCGTGGTCGCCATGCGATTTCTGCGAACGCGAACACCGGCAGACGCGCGACTGTTGTTTATCACTTCCATCCTCTATCTTCCCTTGCTTCTTGCAGCGCTTGTTTTGACCAAGGTATGAGCACCGCGACCATTTCAGCCGCCTCCGCGCCTCGAGCATTCGCATGGAAGGCCACCCTTCTCGGTATTCCTTTGGTCGTCGCCACCGTATTTTTTTTCGTCTGGCGCGCACAAATCACGCAACTGGCCCATCGACCCGTTGCGGCCTACGGGCAGGTTCCGAATTTTCAGTTAACGAATCAGGACGGGCGCAGTTTTGGCTCTGCGGACTTAACCGGCAAAGTTTGGATTGCCGATTTCATTTTCACATCGTGCCCCGGCCCATGCCCGATGATTAGCAGCCGGATGAGCGAATTGCAGAAACCACTGCAGAAAACCGATGTTCATCTCGTCTCATTTACGGTCGATCCGGCGAAGGACACGCCGGAAGTTTTACGCGGCTACGCTGAAAAATTACACGCACAACCAAATCGTTGGGATTTCCTGACCGGTTCCCAATCAACCATCTACGATTTGTCCAAAAATGGATTTAAACTCGGTGTCTCCGATGGCAGCGAAGAGAAGGGAGTTCCGGTTCATAGCACGCGAATGATTTTGGTGGATCGTCACGGTGAAATCCGGGGTTATTACGACAGCACCGAAACAGACGCGGTGACGAAGTTGCTTGCCGACACCAGTCATGTTTTGCGCGAGCAGCCCAGATAATTCGTCCCGCCTGATCTCGTGGCGGTGGTTCGCCAATTCACCACCAGTTCAAAGATCCGATTTTGCGAATTGTTCAGCGGCTGTCTTCGAACCAACTGACGATTTTGTAACTGTTGATCAAGCCGGATGAACCCAAAACCTCGTCATAATGCAGGTTGGTCACGCCGGTCATTGTCACGGACTTTCCAATCACTGATCCGAAAACGTGGCCGCTGCTCCCGCCGCCGTTAATTGTTACGTCGTGGTCCGG
>JBEEGU010000097.1:0-2731 GCA_041167025.1 Verrucomicrobiota bacterium | reverse complement strand
TCACATCCCGCTGCTGGTCTCACCATGGGCTTACAGCACTTACCGGGGAAGTTGAAATGAAGCTTCAAGCGCCAATAGCCAAACCCCAAAGAAACGCCAGTATCCAAACATCAATTCAGACGGCGCCCACAATTGGAGCTTCGTGGCTGGAATTTCTCTGGTGCTTGGAGGTTGGAATTTGGAGCTTCTGACCTCCGCTTCCTCATGAGCGCATCCGGCTCAACGGTAGCCACGCCCGCTGGTTTGGTTGATCTGGCCTCGACCCGCATCGGCGGTATTGCCATCGTCGCAAACGATGAATTCTTTGCCGAAAAAGAGAATCTTCTGAAACCTGGACGCGGAATTTTCATTCCGGATAAGTATACCGACCGCGGAAAATGGATGGACGGATGGGAGAGTCGACGCCGGCGGACCCCGGGAAATGATTGGTGTGTTGTGCAATTGGGACTGCGTGGCGTCATCCAACAGGTCGATATCGATACAAACCATTTCCTCGGCAATCATCCATCGTTTGCGTCGCTGGACGCATATTGCCTGGCGGATGGCTTTCCGACGGAAATCGCCGCAGTCGACGCGCTTTCCTGGGCGCCTGTCCTCGCAAAATCCTCGCTGAATCCGGGATCGCAAAATCTCTTTGCGATTAAAGACGGCCGAACATGGACACATGTGCGGTTAAATATTTTCCCCGATGGCGGAGTCGCGCGCCTTCGGGTCTACGGCACTGTCGTCCCCGACTGGAGCAAGGTGAAGCCGGGAGAACTCGTCGATCTCGCCGCGGTCGAAAACGGCGGGGTACCGCTGGCCTGCAGCGATATGTTCTTCAGCTCGATGAATAATCTGATCATGCCCGGTCGTGCCGAAAATATGGGTGATGGCTGGGAAACAAAACGCCGCCGCGGTCCCGGATATGATTGGATTATTTTGAAGCTCGGTAAGGCCGGTACGATCCGGAAGGTGGAAATCGATACGAACCACTTCAAGGGAAACTATCCCGATATGTGTTCGATTGACGGATGCTTCGCGACGGACGCTTCAACTGATGATCTTTCAAGCAGCGCTGCCCGCTGGAGCGAGATCCTTCCGAAAACAAAATTGCAAGCCGACAAGCGCCATTTCTTCGAGCAGGAAATTTCAGCCAACAACCCCTGCAGCCACGTCCGGTTCAACATCTACCCGGACGGCGGAGTGAGCAGGCTACGGGTGTGGGGAACGCCTGTGTGAGTGATTTCGATTTGATCGTACGCGGCCGCGAACGCGACATCGGGATAGCCGACGGAAAGTTCGCGGCGATTGAAACCAATCTGTCCGGGAGGGCGCGTGAAGAGATCGACGCGACAACGATGTCGCTCTTTCCCGGTGCGATCGATTCACACGTTCACTTCAACGAGCCAGGCCGAACCGATTGGGAAGGATTCGAGACTGGCTCGCGCGCTGCCGCCGCTGGTGGAACGACAACGATCTTCGACATGCCGCTTAACGCCCATCCGCCAACAATTGACGGATCGAGCTTCGATGCGAAACGGGCCGCCGCGGAAAAACACTCGTTAGTGGATTTCGGCCTATGGGGCGGCCTCGTCCCGGGGAATCTCAATCAGCTCGAAACGATGCGCGACCGCGGAATCGTTGGATTGAAAGCATTCATGTGCAACAGCGGCATCAGCGACTTTCCACACGTCGATCTTCCTGCGTTGCGTGAAGGCATGCGCATCGCGGCCGATCTTGGCCTTCTCGTTGCCGTCCACGCCGAGTCGCAGGAGATGACGGAAAGACTGACCCAAGAGAAAATCGCCGGCAACACAACGACGGTGCGTGATTATCTCGAGTCGCGTCCAATCGAAGCTGAACTGGAAGCAATTCGTCACGCTATCGATCTGGCTGATGAAACAAGATGTCGTCTACACATTGTTCACGTCAGTTGCGGACGCGGAGTTCGCATGGTGGCGGACGCGCGCGCGAACGGTGTTGATGTAACTTGCGAGAGCTGTCCGCATTATTTGCTGCTGACCGACACGGATATGGAAAAACTTGGCGCGATCGCAAAATGCGCGCCACCGTTGCGAGCAAAAGCTGACCAGCGAGAGCTTTCGGAATCGATTCTCGATCTAACAACAATCGGCTCGGATCATTCCCCTTCCCCGCCGCAAATGAAGCAACGGGGAAATTTCTTTGAGGTGTGGGGCGGGATTCCGGGGGTGCAGCATTTACTGCCCTTGCTGATCGACCAAGTTCCAAAAGAACAACTCGCCAGATTAACAAACGAAAACGTAGCGCATCGTTTCGGTATCGCAGAAAAAAGCGGAATTAGAATCGGCAAAGACGCCGACCTTGCGATGTTCGATGACAACGATGTCGTCACGACCGAATCGCTGCGCTACCGGCATCAACAAAGTCCGTATCTCGGCCGAAGGCTGCCGCGAATCACCCGGACAATTTTGCGAGGGCAAACCATCTATCACGATGGTAGACTCGCCGTCCGGAAGATGGGAAAATTAATTCGGCCGCAACGAGCATGACCGCTGTGAAACCAAAAACCAGTTTCGATTGTACCGAAATCGCTTCCATCACCGCGAAGTTGAGCGAGGCGAACAAGAAATTCATGAGCCGGTATCCCGGTGAAACGAACCGGAGACAGGCGGTGCAGACAGTTTATGGAGGCGCGCATCTGTTCAAAGCCAACTCCACACGCAAGCTCGGGGAAGTAGCGTTGCGTTCGCTCAACGAATATGCGCCG
>JBEEGU010000096.1:0-3003 GCA_041167025.1 Verrucomicrobiota bacterium | reverse complement strand
GGTTGCAGGTCGCGGCGATGCGCGGAAGGCTGGCGATCCGATCGCGGACGGAGGCGTCGAACGGCTTCGGCGTGAGCGATCCTCCTCTGTTAGTGACGACGATGTCGGTTCCGCGCGCCTTCAATCCAACCTGCCAGCCTTTTTCAAAGCCTCGCGACATTCCGACCAATGCCACGACGGCAGCGATGCCGATGGAAATTCCCGCAAGGGTCAACCCAGTGCGCAAAGGGCGACGCCAGAGACCGCGGATGACAACAGTAAAAAAGGTCATCGTTTATCGTCCGAGGCGATTCGACCGTCGATCATGCGAAGAATCCTTCCGGCTCGCTCAGCAATCGTTGGGTCATGAGTGACGAGCACCATGGTGCGACCCTGCTCTTGTTGCAGACCAATAATGAGGTCGAGCACGGCATGCGCGTTTTCGCTGTCAAGATTACCAGTTGGTTCATCAGCAAGGAGCAAAGATGGCCCATTAGCCAGACTGCGCGCGATGGCGACGCGCTGTCGCTCGCCACCGGAAAGTTTGGAGGGGAAATGATCGAGTCGATGCTCGAGACCGACCAGTTTTAGCAATTCGAAAGCGCGCTCGCGTCGCTCAGAAGCTGAGCGATCGATTTCGAACATCGGGATCTGCACGTTCTCGGCCGCGGTGAAAGTCGGCAGGAGGTGAAAAGCCTGGAAAATGAACCCGACCTCGCGAGCACGGTAGGCTGCGGGATTGGGATGATCCGGCAGCGATATTCCGCGGTAGAGAAGGGTTCCGGAGGTCGGTCGATCCAGCGCGCCGAGCAATTGCAGCAAAGTCGATTTGCCGCATCCGCTCGGACCAACAATGGCAACGAAATCGCCCTCGTTGATGGAAAAATCGACTCCGCGCAGTGCCTTGACCTGCCCTTCATCGAACTCGCGGGTGAGAGCCTTTGCCTCGACAAGCGAGGCGGCGTTGGCAGACGGCTGCATCACTTGCTTAAACCTGTTGGGCCTGCCCAAAAATCTGCCAGCGCAACGAACGGCGAACGAACCGCTTTAATGGTCGCTGTCCTCCATTCGCGGCGCAGAGCGGAGGTGGCCTCCCTCACGGAAATTTTGTCCATTCCTGAGAGATGTGATTTAACCGATCGATCAAATTGTCTGCCACTGCGGTCCAACGCGCGGATCGGCAAGGCAGTGCATCAGTTCGATTAAGGCGTAACGATAACCTGGGTACGGTTTCCGCTCGCCCGGCTTTTTCGGCTGCAATTTCTCCACGTGTTGGGGCAAAACCGAGTGGGGCAGGCCGGCACGTTGATGATGAACTCCATGAAAAGGTTCGTGAAGCAGCGTGAAAGCAAACAATCGTCCCATCCAGCTATTCGCGACGATGCTGCGAGTGGAGCCATTTACAGTATCGCCGGTCATTCCGACGTGCTCGATGTACTTGCGCCAGTTCTGTAAATTAGCTGCCAAAATCGCCGGCGCGAGATACATCCAAATGAAATATCTCCAGATGCCGAATGCTGTCACTGCCCCGAGAATTAAAGCCCAGGTCACGACTGTCAGCACCAATTCCGCCCAAACGCGGCGGCGCACCCGTTTGCTTCGAACCGGAGAGGGAGAACAAAGGAAGGCTCGCAGGAAAACGAACGGGGAATAAAGCAATCCGAAATTCAGCTCGCAAAACGCGGCCAAACACCTCGTCCAACGTGGCGTGGTCGGGTGCGAGAGTGGCCAAAATTCATAATCTCGCTCGGTCGCGAGATAAGCATGATGGGTTTGATGAACGACGCGATAGAGGCTAAAACTCATCAGGCTTAAGGTGCCAATCACCAATCCGTCAAACTCGTTAAAGCGGCGATTCTTTCGGAGAAGGCCATGCGCCGCTTCGTGCAAACCGATGAGAGTGCCGTGCATCAAATGGCTGACGACAAACACGAGTGGGATCGCCAGCCAGATCAACCCGCGGTGCACGCTCAGAGCCAGTGCTACTTCAGCGAAAAGCAAACCGAAAACGAGAAGCTGAAACGCACTCCGCAATACCCAGTGTGGTTCATGCATCCTGTCGAAGTCTTCGTCGATCGCGGCGTTCATAGAGGTCGGTTCAGCAAGTCAGAGATTCGGTTCTCCGGCGAGCGGCAGACATCTGCCAGAACCCGTTGGAATATGCCATTGAGACTTTCAATGTCACGTCGGGAAAACAAATTCTTACGAAAAAGCCAGGCGACTTCCAGGCCTCCACGAACTTCGGTGATTTCGCATCCAAGCTGGAAACGGGCGGTGCCCGTCGAACGCAT
The DNA here is from genome assembly GCA_041167025.1 of Verrucomicrobiota bacterium. Classification (GTDB taxonomy): domain Bacteria; phylum Verrucomicrobiota; class Verrucomicrobiia; order Chthoniobacterales; family UBA10450; genus DATFCK01. Next base: position 733 of record JBEEGU010000096.1, on the reverse strand, counting down.
GCTCAGACGAGCGGACATGTTCGGCAGTGAAACCTCGGGGATTGGGTGGTTTTGCAAAGCAAAGCGAATCTCGAAAAGTGGGTTGTATCCCGGGGTTGATTTCTCGCCGAGCGCGTGCGCCAATTCGACGAAAGGAATGGCATTGGAAAACGAGTCAATCGTTAGCTGATGTCCCGCTCGTAAATGATCGGACGCAACGCGTGAACGATCGACCTGTCCGCGGAGAGGTACAATGCCCGCGTAGTATCCCATCGTTTCCCTCGCGGCTTGCCGGGTGCGATTAGCCACTGGCGTTCCCACAACAAAATCGTTGAATCCGCTCCATTCGGAAAACGCAATTTGGAAAGCGCCGAAGAGCGCACTGAACAAGGTAACGCTAATCCGACGAGCCAGTTCGCGCGTCTCAGTCGCCAGAACCTCGGGGATTGTGGAGAGCCATCGCTCTGGTGCCCCGGGCGTGATCGGACAATTCCAGAGCCGGCGGGAACCGGTTAATTTGTTTCTCCAAAACTCGATACGCGCTTCCAGAATTGCCGGTTTCCAGAGAGCGCGTTCGGTCGCGCCCCACGCCGCATAGGTTTCCGGCACTGGCGGCAAAGTTTCGGATGATCCGGCGATGCCTTGGAGATAGGCGACAAAGAGTTCCTCGACGAAGATGCCCAAACTCCAACCGTCGGCGATGGCGTGATGAATTGCGAAGACCAGCATGTGATCGTTCGCCGCGCGGCACAGA
>JBEEGU010000095.1:0-5077 GCA_041167025.1 Verrucomicrobiota bacterium | reverse complement strand
GTCTTCCAGCGTTATCGCAAACGTGTACAATTCCGGCGCATTCGGATCCCATAAAATCGCCACGCCCAACGCCACCGTGCCCTGCGCGACGCCGTCGATCACATCAAGCCGCTGCACAAATGTTTCATCCAGCGGGCTGGTAATCTCGAGCAGCAAGGCGGTGCCGCCAGTGACAAATACTTTGAAATGGGCCTCGGCTTTGTCGATATCGGTCGTGATTTCGAAGCGATCGATGAATTTTTCCGTTCGCGGCTCGACAAAGACCGTCTGCCAAATTCCGCTCGCGCTACTATACCAACCCCATTGCTTGCCGACCGGCTGGTCCTGGTTATTCATCCGGTCCTCCACGCGAAAGACGATCGTGCCTGATAAGCGCTCATCGGGCGCACGCTGGAGCGCCTCGGTAATGTCGAACTCAAACGGCGTGAAACCGCCCTCGTTCGTACCAATCGCTTGCCCATTGCACCAGGCCTGTGTGAAGAAATCGGCGGCGCCGACGGTTAAGATGATCCGCTTGCCTTTCCATGCCTCCTCCTTTGGGATTTCGACTTTCCGCCGATACCATCCCACTTCGTAGCGGGCAGCACTCCGGTAGTTGAAGCGGGTCACTTCGAGCGGATTGCGATAAACACGAGTTGAGAAAAAATTCTCATTCCCGGCGGCATCCGCCTCCCCCCAGGCCGCGAGAGATTCCCAGCAGAAGGGAACAATAATCTGGTCGGGCCAGCGTTCGTCCGAAGGCATAAACCATTGTTGGTCCAGTCCCGCGCGATCGCCGTCGAAGCGGAATTCCCAGGCGCCGTTGAGGTTCAGCCAATCGCTCCCGTGGACAAAACCCCGTTGTCGATCGGGACGCGGATATTCGGGACGCGGGACAAAGGTGCGGGTACGCATGCAGATAGACCGCTCACTCGACGAAGCAAGTTTTTGGCCGCAAACTATTCGGCGCGAACTCCACCATGATTTTCAGAAACGCCGCAACCTTGCGCCGGATTTGGAAATTGGAAACAAAAATTACGAGGGGGAATGTTTCCTTAGAAGAACAACAGCAGCGGCGCGATTGAGTTCGCCTAACGTCAGATGCGTGAACGGAAAGGAGATGTCGGGCGAGAATTTTCTGATTGAACTGCGGTTCAAATTTTGTGACGCAACGGCTTGATCGATTGCGTCAACTTTTGTAGTCCAAGCTCGAGCCGCGTTTTTACCGTCCCCAGCGGAGTCGACGTAGCGGTCGCGATCTCGCGATGGCTTAAACCACTGAAGAAGGCGAGCTCCAGTGCTTCCCGTTGGTAATGCGGGAGGGAGCGCATCCGTCTCTTAAGAAAGTTACGCAAATCGCCATTCACAAAGGGCGCTTCGGCTTCCTTACGGGGGCGTTGTGGTTGCCGCCCCACCTGTTCACCGTAGCGGTCGCGAGCGCGCGAGTAAGCCTGGCGCCGCCGCAAGCGATCGATTGCGCGGCGACGTGCGATCGTCACCACCCACCCGAGTGGTTTGCCTGCTTTCGGAGAGTAATTGTGCGCTTCCTTCCAGATTTGGAGGAAAATCTCCTGCAAAACGTCGTCCGCTTCCGCCCCTTCATGCACGACGCTGTCGACGACTGCTCTTAGTGTGTGGCCATAACGACCGTAGAGTTCGTTCAACGCCGGTTGATGCTGCTGTGAGATTTTTTTTAGCAACGCTTCGTCCGGCATCGCGGACAAGCCAGGTAAATCGAGATTGGGTTTAAGCATGGTGTCGGTGGAAGGTTGCTGCTGTTTTTGCCGGTGATGTTTCTGTTTGGCCAAGGGCGAGGCACCAGTCATCGTAAGACGCGTCTGAAACCAGCGGATTACCGGGATAGACCCAGAGATTCACGCCCGCCTCGCAGTTGACGGTTGGACAATGAAGTTGAAGATGGCCGCCGCGTTTGCGGCTTATCTCCACCTGACGCCCGCTAAACTGTCTTTCACACAGAATACAAAAGCGTTTGTCATCGAGCGATTCCCATGAACGAATGCGATCGACTGCGCGAAGGATCATCAATCGTTCGTCGAACGCAATGTGCGGTCTGATCGCCATGTAATTCATCCTGCTCCTTCATCGTAAATGGGCAATCAGGTTGGATAATGATAGGCAGATAGGTGAAAGCCTTACGTCCTTCGACCCATTATAGTTACCTGGTTTTGCGTGGAGGTCCGTTCCCCCCAGGCGCAGACAATTCTTGATCGACGAGAGATTTTTCGGAGCTGATGCACACCGCGAAAAACAGTCGAAGCGCAATTCGAGGGTGAGACATTTTTTCCATCCGCTGTTTGATTGCATTGCGTTTCAGTTGCGGACGCGCAAAGGGAAGGACGGTTGTGCGGCCATGGCTGGCTTCGGCGGCCGATTCCATTAGAATCACCGCCGAGCCGGCCTCCTCCGCCAGCAGTAGTGTTAGATGAAGCGTGGATTAAGCGGGCAAATAAACCGTAGGACTTCGACCTATTCGGCGATCCGCTATCTGTCCGATTGCGCAGAAATGTCGTCAGGATCAAGCTACGTCATCAATTCAAGAATGAGACTTTCACCGGAAGATAAACTGGACGCGTTACGGCGGCTGGATTCGTTTCGCCACTGGACTTCCCTTGACGACGAACGGCAGTGCCTTTGCTGCGGAAAAATCATTAATGGTCGCCAAATTGAAGTGTCCGGCGGCAGCCGTGGGCGCGGTCCCCTGCAGCTGCATTGTCCGACGGAGCATTGCGATGCACTTCCTATTGATTGGATTTTACCGGACAAGGCAATCCGTACAACGAGCAACACTGCTCGGCCGATGATTGAGCGAAATGCTCGATCGCAAGAGATAAGTCACTATTCGTTATCAGAAAACTTGAAACAGCTACGGGAAAAGTTACGCACTCGCCGCGTGCGATTGGCGTCGTTATAACTCACTGCCGCTACTATTCGCCATCCGTCTCAGAGCGGTTGAACAATCCGGCAGGAGGTTGAACCCGATTGGCCCTGACAGCAGCTGCCGCGGCCCGAGTCGAGCGAAATATCGGGACCGTTTTGTCGAGTCCTACAATTTCGAAAATCGTCTTTATTGTCTTGTTTAACCCGGCCAGGCAAAACACCGTTCCGCGCGTGGCCGCATCTCGCATGTATTCCATGATCACGGCCAGACCGCTCGAATCGATATAGATCACATCCGATAGATCGAGAATCAGCGCCGGGCAATGATTCTTTATTTTGCTCTGGAGAAGCGATCGCAGCGCTGGAGAATAGTGCAGGTCGATTTCTCCCTCCAACACCAGAACCGCAGTATCGCGATCCGTTATTTCTTTTAGCCGCATTGGTTTTCGTTAGCGGATGAAGTGAACAGTGCCACCGGGCGGAAGCTGCCGCTCACGCGATCGCGTGACGCATTAGATTCGAGGTGGCCGGTTGCTCGAACTCTTGGCCAAATGTTCCTCGATTGCGCTCAGCGTCTCGGACAACTTCGCCGTTTTATCCTGAAGCCGCCTAACTCGCTTCCGGATAGGTTGGCTTTTGGTCTCCTGTACGCGAGGCCCCTCGTTCGGTTGATTTGCAACACTCTTTTGCATGAACCGATAAAATCCCAGCCATCATCTCAACGCAATCGGACTGGAAACGGAATCCGCTGTCGGGAAAACACCGATCAGCTCGCGCGTCGTTAAGCCGGTATGAAGTGCGACCGCTAGGTGTCACCGCGGTCGCCCTGCCCTTTTTTGACCTTGCTCTTAGCGCTCCGTTTGCGATCCGCCGAAAGTGATCGGCCGACATTCACTTCTTTCTTGAACTGACCTTGCGTGTTGCGACGCACATAACGGCGATCGCCCTTGTGTGGCTCCAGCACTGTGCGCTTGCTCGTTTCCGGGACTTGGTTTTAGCTGGCATAATAAATTAATTATCGGACGCCGCGGAGAGGGCGATCGGACTTATTTACGTTTTTTGTGCGCCTTCTGCACCAGACGCGCGGCTCTGGTCGGACCGAAGCAGCCCAAGGGTTCGAATTTTTTACCTTTGGCTTCGTTATACGAGACGAAGAAATATTGTATCTCATCCAACAAATTCTTATCGAGATCGCTAATTGATTTTATCTCGCTGTGCGTCCGAGCATCCGAAGCGACAGCGATCAGCCGGTCGTTGCGTTCGGTTTTCCCCTTCTCGGTCTGATTAGCTTCAATTACCCCGAGCAACCTGCTTTGCACCAGGCACCCGCAAAATGCCGGTTCATCCATCAACACCAACACATCAATCGGATCTCCGTCTTGTCCAATCGTTCGCGGAACAAACCCGAAATCAAAAGGAAACACTGCGCCCGACGGCAGTACGCCGCCTAATTTAAATATCTTACGTTTTTCATCGTAGGAATATTTGTTCCGGCACCCACGCGGGGTTTCAATAATGACGTTTAGATCGCCGGATTTGCGATCGAATGGCGGCAAACTCGTTACTGGATTCATGTATTGAAACGTAATCGTAAGGGAGTTTCGTTCCGCAACCGTTACCTGGATGGCTTCTTCCCGAAGCCATTACCAACTCCCGCCGCAGCCGCGCAGAACAATCAAAAGGACGACCGTACCGATAAGAGACACGACGATCGAACCAGCGCAGCCGAGACGGTTTGAGAAGAACGCGAACATCAAATGAAATCGCAAATCAGGGATGGGTCACTCCTAGTCTTTTGCGTCTCGCGCATTTGGTTAGCGCAACGGCGCGCCCCGAAATCCATTTGGGCTTTTTACGCCGAGCATACTCGCTGAGACGACCATCCACTCGCTTGGTTCGCTGCGATTACCGATGAATGCCCGAAAAAGTCGAAAAAGATATCGAAGCTGATAACTCCGAGGATCCCCGGTCCGGAGAGCGAACTGCCACTTCTGCCAACGCATTACGCATTTTGTTGGTGGAAGATCACAACGACACCCGCGGTGTCTTTGCCAATTTGCTCAATCGCAGCGGTTATCTTGTCTCAGTAGCGGATTCGGTGAAGTCGGCGGTCGCTTTGCTCGGGATCCGGAAATTCGATGTTCTCCTCAGCGATCTCGGACTTCCCGACGGCAGCGGTTACGCTTTACTCGCCCAAGCG
>JBEEGU010000094.1:0-3166 GCA_041167025.1 Verrucomicrobiota bacterium | reverse complement strand
CTTCGACATACACCATCTGCAAATTCGAAAGCGTGTTGCGAAGCACGGCCGCTTCTTCACTGCTGAGGTTGCCGCGGGTCTTTTCCTGAATCATGGCCAGTTGATCGATGAACATTTTGGCCAATTCCAGGTTGACCTCGCCCTCGCCCGTTTTCGGATTTGGAATTTGACCGAGAAAAAGCGCGGCGTTCTGGGCCTGCATCATCACGAATTCGACAAACCGCTGAGTGAGTTCGCCGCTCTGCGTACTAGTCATTTTCTCTCCAGCCATAATTTAGTTTCCTTTCCTTGCTTCAGTCTGTTCTGGAGGCCTAACCATTGCCAGAATATAGGGCCGTTCGCGAAAATACCTGGACGCCGCGTCCTTGATCTCATCGAGCGTAACGGCGTCAACATCGTGTTCCAACCTTTTGTAATTGGCAAACCCAAGGCCATAAAGTTCGTCCAGCGCGCATTGATAGCCAAAGGTGTCGTTGCTCTGATTGGCGATCTGCTGTTGACCAATCAACTTCTTTTTCGCGCGAGCGAGCTCTTGCGGGGTCAAACCCTCCATCGCCAGCTTGTGAATTTCATCGAGCAAGGCGGTTTTGACCGGCTCGATCTTCTGCGGATCAGTACCGAGATAAAACGCAAACAGACCGCCTACCAAACCTTGCATCTGGGTTGCGCCCACATAATAAGCCAGGCCCATTTCTTCCCGGATACGGATGAAAAACCGCGACCCGAGATCGCTGCTCGCCTCATCAATGAGTTCGAGAGCGTGGCGGTCCGGGCTGAAGATATCGGCGCCCTTGAAGCCAACCATCATGACGCTCTGGGTCTTTTCCCGGTAACTCTCCACTGTTCGGGAATGCTCGATGGAAGGCGGCGCCGTCACCTCGCTCAAACCCATCTCCCCGATTTTCATCGGACCAAGGGCCTGCTCCACCAGCTCTTTCACTTCGGTAGCCCGGACGTTTCCGAAAACGAACATCACTCCATTTTTCGCCACCAGATAACGGTCGCGAAAAGCCAGTAGATCGCTTGAAGTCAACTTCCCGACCGAGTCCACCGTTCCACTCGTACGCAAGGCGTAGGGATGCTGTCCGAACAGCGCTTCGCGCAAGATATTTCGGGCGACGCTCGTGAGTTGTTCCTCTTCCTGCACGATCCCGGCAATTTGAATTTCCTTTTGCCGCGCCACCGCCGCTTCGGGCATGGTGGCGTTGAGCAAGACATCCCCCAGTAATTCGATGCCGACCTTTAGGTCCGGCTCCGTCACATCAAGGCCGATGGTGAAGCTGTTATTTCCGGCTTCGCTCGAAATGGCGCCGCCGACTGCTTCGATTTCGTTCGCGATTTGATCGCCCGTGCGCGTCTTCGTTCCCTTCAACAGACTTTTCGCCATCAAACGCGTGATACCATTCGTCTCCGGTGTCTCGGCCAGAAGACCGCCGCGAAACACCGCGCCCATCGCGATCAGTGGGAGCCGTGCATCCTCGCGCACGAGCAACCGCAGTCCATTGGTCAATTCGAATTTCTGAACCTCTCCTGCGGCGATCAGAGCGCGATGCTCCGCTTTATTCGAAAGCGATCCCTTTGGACTAAGCGAAACAATCGTCAGGTTATCGTCGGCCAGGTATTTGGATGCGACTGTGCGAATGTCGTCCCGCGTCACTTTTTGAATGGCCTTGAGGTAGTCGCGGCTGAAATTCAAATTGCGCGTCAGCAGCCAATTGGAACCGGCATCTGATGCCTGCCCGCGCATTGTGACCAGACTGCCGAGCTGGTGACTGAGAGAAATTTTCTTTGCCTTCGCCAGTTCCTCCGGAGTCACCCCGTTCTCTTTCACTTCCTCCACAATTTGCAGAATCAACTCCTGCGCCGCCTCCCTCTTTTCCGGATCGACCGTCGCATCGATCCCGAGGATTCCGGGATCGCCCGGCGTGTAGGAGAAGGCCCAGGCCGCGTAGGCAAGTCCTGTCTCTTCGCGCACCTTCCGGTAGAGGCGGGAGCTTCGTCCATCGCCCAGGATGGCGGAAAGAAGATCCAACGCTGGAACATCTGGATGCGTGATTTCAGGAATGTGCCAGGCGAGTGAAAGGCGGGTCAGTTCCGTGACAAATTCCTGATGGGCTTCGCGGCGGCCGAGCTGCGGCGGCTCCGCCGGGATGAAAACCGGCTTGAGCGATTTCTCCGGATAATCCTTGAAGAAATCGGTCAGCTGTTGCCGGACGCTCTCCGCCTCAACATCCCCGACGACGACAAAGGTAAGATTGTTCGTCACGTAGCGCGTCTGGTAGTAGCGCATGACATCGTCCTGAGTCAGCTGATTGAAAATTTCGAGATCCCCGATGACGGGAAAGCGATACGGATGGCGCTGATAGGCGGTGGCGAAAAGAAGCTGACCGACCATACGATCCGGATCATCAAAACCCATGGCGAATTCACGGCGAATGACTTCCTGCTCCTTGACATATTCATCGCGCGGGAGGGTGGAGTTCATCATCGCATCAGCCAGAACGTCGAGAGCGGTGGCTACTCCGGCCCTGGGTACGTCGATCCAAAAAACCGTCCGGTCGAATGAAGTGTAGGCGTTGATGTATCCGCCAACATCCTGAACAGCCTGGGCAATGGCATTGGTCGACCGCGTTTTCGTGCCCTTAAACAGCATGTGCTCGAGAATGTGCGAGAGTCCGGCGCCCAGACACTCATCCTCGTTGATGCTTCCCGTGGCACACCAAGCCTGGACGCTTGCGACCGGCGCACTGCGATCTTCCTGCACAATAATGGTCACGCCGTTAGGCAGGAGCCACTTTTCCGCGGTGCTTAGTGGAAAACTAACCGACGCCGCATCGTCATTCGCGCCTGATTTCGAGTTACCGCTGGGAATCATAAGGCGCCGCATCCAGCTCGGGCGGATCCCGAAACAATCATAGAGGTTTCGGTGCGGGCAAATCGGGAGAAGTTTTCGGCGCCGGTGTAACCTCGGGCGCGAAGGGTTTTACGAATGCTTCGTCGAAATCGTAGACACTCTTGAAATCTTCCATCGAATCCTCGTCGGTTTTTCCAAAAATACCCGCGCCAATAAGGTTGAATACCATATGGCCAATATCTTCGCAGGTGTGGATGCCCCAGTAGGAAAATACGGTGACCACCAAGGGTCCAAATTCCTTGAGGGAGTACT
>JBEEGU010000093.1:0-3872 GCA_041167025.1 Verrucomicrobiota bacterium | reverse complement strand
TGAGCCAATGCGGCATAACGACGGAGTATTGTCGGCTGAATTTAACGGCGACAGCACTCGCGTTGTAACCGCCTCCTTTGATAAGACGGTGCGGCTTTGGGATTCCGAAACCGGCAAAGCTTTGGGCGATCCCGTCCGGCACAATCAATTAGTTACGTCAGCCGGATTTAATCCAGGGGGAAACGAGATTGTTACAGCTTCGGAGGACGGTGCCGTCCGGGTTTGGGAACTTTTCGACCGCAATGAGCACTTCCATCTCTATGCAGCGGATCTTGCGGAGAGCGTTGGAGGCATTCGGCTGAATGAGCGCGGCGTCCCGGAACCGGTCGACTCCGATCAAATCGAGAAACTTCGGGCGCGTTTTTCAACCGCTGGCTCCGAGTCCACGAACGACCCATTTCCGGGATGGTTTTTGGCGGACCGGTCGACCCGGACAATCTCTCCATCATTCACTATTTCGACGCCGTCTTACGTTCAACATAGAATTCAGGAAGGGACCGCGACCTCGCTCGAGGACGCGTACCGTGCCGATCCCGGCAATGTGCTTGTGCTGATTTCCCAGGCGAGTCAAACTGATGATCCTGAACGGGCCCTTTTTTTGTGCAGCTACGCTCAGGCACACGCCGGTAACGATGCGGAGATCTGGTCGCTCCTGGCCCAGACTCTTCACCAGAACGGGAGAACCGCAGAGGGTCTTGTTGCCATTGATCGGGCTCTTGCACTCCAACCTAACGAAACGAAATATTCAAAGGTCAGGGCCCTCCTCATGGCGCCAGGGGCGCGTTGAAAAACGACAGAATTTGATTGTCGAAACCAGAAGAATTTTCAATAATGGAGACGATGAAAATGACGCGGTTGATCTTCGTTCTTGGCCTAGTGTGCATCAGTGTGACCACGAGTGGGGCACGCGTTTTCGACACCGAACAGGATTACGTTCGTCAATATGGAGCGAACGTAAACAAGGGCGCTCCTGCTCCTCCTCCTCACAAATTTGCAATCTATTTCAGAAAAACGTTGAGGATCCTGGTGCTATTCGAGAACCAAGTGAGCCAGGGTGAGGTGATCTCCAAACCCAAGGGTCGGCTCTCGGCCGGGGAAGTACCTGGTCTACTTGCTGCTAACCAAGGTTCTTCGGTTTGGAAAAAGGAACAAATCGAAACCGCGCAAGATCCGAAGGCACTTCAGACGACTCTCTGGTCGCGGGCGGACGGTAAATTGTTTGCCGCTTATATTGTCGGCGGACCCACGCCTGTCGTCGTCATCGGGACGAGAAGCGGGGGCGTTTTTCTAATGAAGCAAAAAGACAATCTCGCGTCCTACGTGAAGGACTAACGACGTACGGCGACGAAGTTCGCGGCTAGGCTAAATCCTCTGCCCGCACGTTAGCTTCGGCATAACGCGCCCCGAGCTCCATAAGAAAGGGGATGAGCATCAGGTTATCGAGAGTGATTCCCATTTTGCTCGTTTTTCGGGCGAGATCCATTTCTTCAGGCGTGAATAAGTGATCGTAACGAACATAACTGAATTTCTTTTCCGCAACGGTATCGGGCGAACCTCGCAAATCTCCAATCTCGGAATCGATCGGCTCGCCTTCTTTGCAATAGCCGATGGATCGGCAGATCATGTCTTGCTCTTGATTAATCGATTCCATTAATGCGAACGGAATGGATCGGGCATAAAACAGCATGTTCATCTGATTGGCCCGCAAAGCCCCCGCGCCGGTGCGCATATGCCCGGTGCCAACCGAGACCAGCAGCATTTTGTCCACCCCGGTTGGCCAGTTGAGATTGTAACAGGGCAAAGTGGCCATTGAAAACAGGAGCAATGCCGGATTGTTGTAGGGTGTGATCCCACCATCCACAAAAACGTGTTTCTTGCCTCCGAGGTCGATCGTTTCCGGCGGAAAATAAACCGGCGCGGCGGTGCTGGCCCTAACGAGTTGCCAGACAGGGAGTTTCAGATTGGAGTTCTCGCGGGTGGGGTCGTTGAATTTTGCGGCGGGATTGTTCGACACCGGCCACGGCGAGCCAGTCGTGTAATTGCGCATGACCAGAGTGAGAAGCGTGCGAAGTTTTTTCGTATCCAGCAAAGCCGGCACTTCGCCTTTGCCGTCCTCGGAGAAAACCACCTGGAACATGCGCGTAATTGCCTCGGCTTCGAACCTGTTCCAAAAGCGCCGGTAAATCGGCGCCGGCCGGAACATTTCTACTGCGCGGTTGATGTAAAGGTCCCGAACTTGCGCCACGCTCATCCCCCAGGAGAGGCAAGTGGCAATAATTGCGCCGGTGCTGGTGCCGGCAATGTAATCGAAATAATCGGCCAGCACGAGATCAGGCTGATTCCGCATCTTGCGCGCGCTCGCTTCGATGCGAGCGAGAATTTCGAGAGAAAACACTCCCCGAATTCCGCCACCATCGAGCGCAAGCAGTCTTTTCATGTAGCTCCTGTTTTAGTTAAATCGAGGATACTTATAGAGTGTAAACCATTCAAAAAGGTCGGCGGCAAAAACATTCTCGGCATGCTCGACTGCGTGGCGCAAAGTCGAAAGATCTTCACAATTTTGGATCTGTTCTCGCACCTTAACGAGAGCCTCTTCCATCGTTTTGGCTCGGCCGATCTGCCGGCTAAGGTCGAAAATGGAGAGCAACGAAAGAGCGCATCCAGCCGCGAGCGGCAAAGCAATTGGCAAAAAAGAATGCAACGCGCGCCAAACAATGGGATCGGGGTGGGGAGCCGCAACGAGCCAGGCATAAATGGCGCGCGCAAGACCAAGTGCTGAGAAGATCCAAAAACTGTAGGTAAAAATTGCCCGAAAAGTTCTTAGTCTTCGAAGTCGCCCGCGAAGATAGCGGAGTTGATCATCGACTCTCGTTTGAATGTAAGTTTGCCGCCAATTCGCCAGATCAACGGAGTTCTTGCTGTCGCCCAGATGCAATAATCGAATAGATTTACTCAGGCGAGCGAGCCCGTCGAGGTGGCTGAACAACACCGGCGTGGCCAAATTTCCCAGTTTCCATGTCGCGAGGGCGGAACGGCAAATTTCGGCAGCGACACGGCAGCGAATCCAGTTTCGATGTGAGCCTTTTCGCTTCATTAGGGCAACCGAAAGGAACGCGGCCGTAAGCAGAAGGAGAATGACGGTCTCGAAGGCGTAGGAATTGAGATCGAATGCCACCGCTGCCGCCACCAAAATTGCGGCCAAGCTGTTCATGATGAAGGAAGCGCCAACCCAGCGTCGAAATCGCGGAGCGATCCGTGCAGCTTGGGCATCCGCTTTGTGGAAAAAACGGCGGACCCGCTCTTCCGGTCCGAGATCGGCGCTGCGCGCAGCCTCATGACCGCGAATGCGATTGAGGTAATTCATTTCCGGATCGAAGAAAAGCTCGGGAGCAAAACGTTCACGCGTGGAAGCGAGGCGATTTGGGTCGATCAGGACAAGCGGTTTTCCGACGTTTCTGGCATGCGCGACGATCTCCGCGGTGCCGCCGGTGCCACGTGGTGGCTTTCCATCCCAAACAGCGATCATCAGATCGGCTTTTTCGACAGTGCACAGACCACACTCCAGGTAGGCCTGGTCACGATCGCTGGCCCGGGAGAGCGATTCGACGCGGACGGCCTGCTTTAAGAGGTCTGACGTTTTCGCCCAATCAGATTCCTGAAAGTCTTTTTTAAAAACGTCTTCTGGCTGGGGCAGCAACGCAATCCAGGGGATGCGTGCGGTCAAACATATTTCCGCGAAAAGGGTGTCTGCTCCAATCGCAACCGACGAGTAGCCGAACAGTTGCCCGGGTACATCCGCGCGCAAGGATTCGATGGTTCTCCGGAGCAAGTCGGCTACTTTCGCAGAGTCTTGGAGATGGCGATGGCCAGTA
>JBEEGU010000092.1:0-3690 GCA_041167025.1 Verrucomicrobiota bacterium | reverse complement strand
CCGGTAGGCGGCCAGCCACATAGACGGTGCAATCCGCGAGGGCAGCAGAGGAGTGAGTGGGAACGAACGAGCAATCGAAGTGCGTGTATGGCATCACGCTCGGAGGCTTTGCACTAGTCATCGAAATCGTCCTCGGGTAGGGAATCGACCGCATTTGATCCTCATTTCCCAAAATTCGACCTCGCCCGAGGCATGTAGCACACGAGCCCACAGCCTTGCGAGGCACGCCGATCGATCTTATAATTTAGAAGCGCGCTCAGCGCGAGAGAACACGGAGTCATCATTATGCCAAGCACGATTGCAGCGCCAACAACGAAAACGGCACCCGCCCCAGAAGCCGATTTTCTTCCGCTTCAAGGGACCGATTATATTGAGTTCTATGTGGGCAACGCCAAACAGGCGGCACATTTTTATAAAACCGCTTTCGGATTTCAAAGCCTCGCCTATTCGGGACCGGAGACCGGGACGAAAGACAGAGTCAGTTATGCGATCCGGCAAAACAAACTGACTTTCCTTCTCACCACGCCGCTACGACCGGACCATCCGATTGCCGAGCACATTGCCAAGCACGGCGATGGCGTAAAGGCGATCGCGTTGAAGGTGGAAGACGCAACTTCGGCCTGGAACGAAACGACGACGCGCGGCGGCAAGAGCTTTCTGAAACCGACGACCCTAACCGACGAAGGCGGCGAGTTGGTCATGAGCGGCATCCACACTTACGGCGAGACCGTTCACCTATTTATTGAGCGAGAAAATTACAACGGCGTGTTTATGCCGGGCTTCCGTAAATGGGAGTCGGCGTATCAGCCCGCCGAGACCGGCCTGCTCTATTGCGACCATTGCGTCGGCAACGTCGGCTGGAACCAGATGAATCCGTGGGTGAAGTTTTACGAAGATGTGATGGGTTTTCGCAATATCCTGACCTTCGACGACAAAGATATCTCGACCGAATACTCGGCGCTCATGAGCAAAGTGATGAGCAACGGAAATGGATTCGTGAAGTTTCCGATCAACGAGCCGGCCGAGGGGAAGAAAAAGTCGCAGGTGGAGGAATATCTCGATTTCTACAACGGCGAAGGCGTGCAGCACGTCGCGATCGCGACAAAAGACATCGTCAAGACCGTGACCGAGCTGCAGGGGCGCGGCATCGAGTTCTTGAATATTCCCACAAGTTATTACGACACACTGCCGGACCGTGTGGGTCACATCGATGAGGACCTCGAGCCGTTGAAGCGGTTGGGAATTCTGGTCGATCGCGACAACGAAGGTTATCTGCTGCAAATCTTCACCAAACCGGTAGAAGATCGGCCGACCCTGTTTTTCGAAATTATTCAGCGCAAAGGCGCGAAGAGTTTCGGCAAAGGTAATTTCAAAGCCTTGTTCGAGGCTTTGGAGAAGGAACAGGACGCGCGAGGCAATTTGTAAAGGGAGGATCGACATGCCGCAATACATGAAGCTCGGAGAACTTCCGAGAAAACATCACATCTGGTTTCACCGCAACGGTGCGTCAAACGGCGGTTACAACAATGAAGGCATCGCCTACGAACACGTGATCACGACGGAAGGCTTCAACGAAGCCTTCTCTATTATGTATCACATCCGTCCCCCGACTCGCGTGCGGAGTGTTGAATTGCTCAAGTGCGAAGAGCTCAAGCGAGCGGGAGATAGTCCGCTGCGACACCATCACCTCAAGACCGCGAATATTCCGAGACGCGGTGATCTCTATACCGGGCGTATCCCGATCATGTTCAATCAGGACATCGTCGCCTATCGGGCCAAGCCGGAGAAGGCCTACGGCCAGTTTGAATATTACAAAAACGGTGGCGCAGATGAGATTATTTTTGTTTTCAAAGGCGCAGGCACATTGGAGAGTTCTTTCGGAAAACTGCGCTACCGCGCGGAAGATTACATTGTGATCCCTCGCGGAATTACTTATCGGCTGGTCCCCGATAACGTGCAGGAGGAAGATTATCTTATCCTGGAATCATTCGGTCCGGTGCGCATTCCGCGGCGCTATATGAATAGCGATGGGCAGATTCGCATGGGTTCGCCCTACTCGGAACGCGATTTTCATGGCCCTACCGAGCTGCTGACTATCGACAAAGACGAAGATGTCGAGATTCTCGTAAAAGACGGCCCGCGCCTGACCAAAGTGGTTAATGCGCATCATCCCTTCGATGTCCTCGGTTGGGATGGGTATGTATATCCTTATACTTTCAATGCGGCCGATTTCGAGCCAATCACAGGCACAGTACATCAACCCCCGCCAATTCATCAAACCTTTGAGATTCGTGGTTACGTCGTCTGCACCTTCGCGCCGCGCTTGCTCGATACGCACCCGGAAGCGGTCAAAATCCCATGGGTGCATGACAATGTGGAAGCCGACGAAGTGCTGTTCTATGTCCGCGGAAATTTTGGGTCGCGGCGTGGAATCGAAAGCGGATCGATCACATTGCATCCGCGCGGCATTCCGCACGGTCCGCACCCCGGCACCATCATGGCAAGCAAGAATGCACTGCGCACGGAGGAGCTCGCCGTCATGTTCGACACTCAGCATACGCTCGAGCTCACTGAGGCAGCATTGAAGCTCGACGACGACAAATATCCGTTGAGCTGGCTCGATTAGTTCGAGCTGTCCTGTGCAAAACCACGATACCGAATTCGAGGCGGCGGAGCGCCGCATGCAGCAAATACCGCGCTGCGGCGCGGCTAAGCTCGCGACGATGGAGAAGGCCTACGAGGATCTCCTCGATGCAATCGGCGAAGATCGTCAACGGCAGGGTCTGGTCAGGACGCCTGCGCGCGCCGCCAAGGCGATGGAATTTCTAACGAACGGCTATCGGCAGAGCCTCGATGAAATCGTCAACGGTGCTATTTTCGATTCCGAAGCCAGCGAGATTGTCCTGGTCAAAGACATCGAGCTCTATTCGATGTGTGAGCATCACTTGTTGCCATTTATCGGCAAGGCCCACGTCGCCTACATTCCGCAGGGCAAAGTGATCGGCTTGTCGAAAGTTGCCCGCATCGTCGACGTTTTCGCTCGTCGTTTGCAAATCCAGGAACAACTCACCCTTCAAATCGCTGATGCGTTAATGAAAACGCTGCGGCCAAGCGGGGTCGGTGTCGTGATTGAAGCCAAGCATCTCTGCATGATGATGCGAGGTGTTGAGAAGCAGAATTCGACTATGACTACGTCCTGTTTGCTTGGTTCGTTTAAAGAAGACGCGCGGACGCGCTCTGAATTTCTCTCCCTCCTCAAGGAATAAGTGCCGTCATGTTACTGACGGTCAGCAAACGCCTGGAATTTTCGGCCTCGCGCCGTTTGTTCGTTCCGCGCTGGACCGATTCGGAGAACCTGATCGCTTTCGGGCCGGAAAGCGCAGCCCGTCATGGCACCGGACGAAATTATGTCGCCTACTTCGTGTTTTCCGGGCCGGTCGATCCCGAAACGGGAATGCTCATCAACATTAGCGAAATCAAAGGGCGGGCCGGTCGAATTGTCCATGCGGACTTCGATCATACGTTCCTGAATAATGACAATGCGGCGTTTCGCGAACTTCCGCCTATCCCCGAGAACATCGCGCGGCAGTTGTTTCTGCAGGTCGCGCCCCTATTCCGGGACGTCGCGGCGAAACTCCTGGTAGTTCATTTGCAGGAATCGGCCAACCGAAGCGCCACGTTCTACGCTGA
>JBEEGU010000091.1:0-3061 GCA_041167025.1 Verrucomicrobiota bacterium | reverse complement strand
GTGGCGAGCTCAGGCGCTTTGAGCGGTATTTCAGCGGCATCCATATTTTGCTCTGTCACAACCGGTTCGTTCATTTTGATTAAGTCCCACCGGGCGACTTGCCTCGGACGGGTAAAGGCGATCCCGGCGGTGTCGGAATATTCGCGGGCGAAGGTGAAACCGGCGGTATTGCTGCCGGCGCGGGGGAAGCCGCCGGCGATGCGGCCGGTCCAGGCTGTGTGCCGGGAGCGGCAGCGGGCGGATTGGTTCCGGCCGCTGGTTGCGCAGCAGCTTCATGGCCTTGGACTGAACTTGAGCGCGGCGTTCCTGAAGGCGCTGGTGAACCGGTCGGCGCGCCCGCTGCAGGCGCGGCCACTCCAGCATTCGCCGTCGTGGCGGGCGGGGCCGGCGTGGCAATTGGACCCGCCGGGGCTGGTTTCTTTTTCGCAAGATCGACGAGTGTTAATTGCATGGCGCGATCAATTGGAATCCGGGCGACACCTTTGTTCTTATCGATCCATCCATACTTGGTTAACGCTGTTGCATCTTGCTCGCGCAACGTTTTCAATTTCTCTTCGCGCGCCCTAGCCCTCTTTTGCTCATAACTATCGCCCCGCGGCGACGGTCCGACTAAGGCAAGGACAATGACGCCAAAAAGCGCAAAGAGTACAACCACTCCAAGCCACGCCGAAAATGGCGTGCGTGATTGCGCAATTTGCCGAAGTGATTGTGTGTCGGCCATGTTAATTCTTGATCCGGACCGATTCGATTAGGCGAGGATCGCGCAGCGGGAAAAGGGAAGTTCGTCCGACGATCCGAAGGTAAACAAATGCGAGAGTCGCTCCGATCCCGATGAGCGGCACAAAATCCCAGACGCTCAGATGCACACCGGTGCCGTGGAGCGCCGGAAGAACGATGATGTAGATATCGAGTAACTGCATGCACAGGATCCAGCTAGCGACCCAACAGAGTTGGTGCGGATTTTTCTTGATCGACTGCAGCAGCAGAATTGCGAATGGACCGAAGAAGCGCCCGAAGACGAGCAGTGTGCTCAAGATCCACCAGCTCTGGGTTGTTCGGGCAAGATAATACTGCGTCTCCTCCGGGATGTTCGCATACCAGATGAGCATGTATTGGCTGAATGCGATGTAGGCCCAGAAAACGGTAAAAGCGAGCATCCACTTACCCATGAAGTAGTAGTGCTCGGTGCTGACTACTCCCTGCAAATATCCCGCGCGACGCAACCCGGTAACGACCAGGACGAGGAGCGACATCGAGCTGCCGGCGGCTCCGGCGAAGATGTAGACGCCCCACATTGTCGAGAACCAGGTGTAATTGAGGCTCATTAACCAATCGCAAGCGCCGAAGGTGAGGCAAAGCGCGAACAGCGGAAGACTGATGATCGAAAGTTTTCGCATCCGGAGGGTAAATCCGGGGTTGCCATTCTTGTCCTGGCGGACGGAGAACCGGCGCAAAAGGAGCGAAGAGGTGATAAAGAAAGCGAAACAAAAGGTGGCTCGTCCAAGAAAAAACGGCCAGTTAAGGTAGGCCCGTTTCAAGTCGAGCACATGATCCTGGCCTAACGGGATGTTCATCCACGCATACAAATGATGACGGAGAAAAATAACCGGAAGAAAAAAGATCGCGAGCACCGCGAACAGGCAGGCGAGATTTTCCAGCTGGCGACGCACGACCACCGACCATTCGGCGTCCACGGCATGGTGCACGATCGTCCAAAAGAAACACCCTGCGCAAAGTGTGAAAAAGAATCCGAACGCGAACAACCAGGAGAAACCAAACTGCGCCGGTTCGACCGAGGCGCCGACCACGCATAACACAAGGGCGACAAACGCAACCGCGGCGAGAAGGAGCGAAAGCCCGGCGAACCGGTTCGATTCGAAATATTCGCCCTCAGGCACGGGAAGTTCGTGGGGACGATCGCTCATTTTTTCTCCAGTTCAGCGCGCGCATTTTCGGGCACGTCGGCGATGCCGGCGTTCTGACTACGCTGCAACGCGCGCAAGTAAGCGATGATGGCCCATCGATCCGCCACGGTGACGTTGGGCCCGTAGGCCATCATCGTATTCTTGCCGTTGGTGATTGTATTGAAAATTTCACCGTCGGACATGTTACGAATACGATCGTCTTGCAGCGTTACGACCGTCGCGAGGCCGTATTGTTTGGTAATCCCATTACCGGCGGCAGTGGCGCCGTGACACATCGCGCAGGTAATATTGAAACGCTCCCGGCCGCGCCGCATCAGCTCCGGTGTCATCTCCGCGGGCATACCCGTGCCCCAATGATCCCCCATTTTCCCGGTATTATAATAATCGGCGCCGGCACTGAACGCGACACGCGCCCGCGGTTGCTCAGACGGCGCCATACCGGGCGTGGCAACCATTTCCGTTTTTGGGCTTTCGTATCCGATCGGCACGGTGCCATCGACCGGAAGACGCGATCCACGCGCGTCGGAAAAAAAGTCCAGTGGCGTCTGCGCGCGCACCTTGGGTTGCCGAACCATGTCGGGAAAAAGCTCGAACGGCGGATCGACGCTTTTCTGACCGCGAAAGCCGAGGACGGCGACCAGGGCAATGGCCAGGAGAGCAGAGATGAGGAGGAAGCCGCGCAGCATATCTAATCCTCGTGAATAATGGTGACGTGCTCCCCGCCGCTGCTTTCGAGAATCTCGCGCGCCTCGAGCTCGGTAAAACGCGGGTCGCGAGCTTCAATTGCCAGGAAAAATCCGTCATTGGTAGCACGGCTGAAACGGTCCCAATTGAAAATGGGGTGATACCAGCGCGGCAGACCGTTCATGATGAGCACGGCAAAAAAGGCGGCGAACGCAGAGAAAAGAATAGTGAGCTCAAACATGATCGGAAAAAACGCCGGGACTGTTCTCCAGTCGTACGGCTTTCCATGGACCACGAGCGGATAGATGATCCAGGAAGGACCGAACTCAAGTGTGACCGCGGTGAGCAAACCGGTAATTCCTCCGATCAGCACCACGGCGCTGAGCCACGATTTGCCCAGACCCATCGCTTCGTCCATACCGTGAATTGGAAAAGGCGAATAGACATCCCAC
>JBEEGU010000090.1:0-5226 GCA_041167025.1 Verrucomicrobiota bacterium | reverse complement strand
ATTCTGCTCGATCTAAATCTTCCAAAGAGAAGCGGTCTTGAGGTGCTGCAGCAGATCAAGGGAAACGAAAAGACGCGGGACATTCCGGTGATCGTAATGACGGTCTCAAATCAGGATCGCGACATTGCTGAGTGTCGGCAGCTCGGTGTCGATCTGTACATAGTCAAGCCGGTGGGATTTCACAATTTCAGCGAAGTCACGGCGCGTCTCAGTCTGGGTTGGACATTGATCAAGCCGTGAACGGACTAACGGGCCGAGCGGCCTAACGAAGTCAAAATATTCACGAACCTGCATTGTCGACGATCGTCGACGTTACTCATCGTCTGTAGTATGCGTAAAAAAAAGGCGTAGTGGTTAGGTATCTGCTAGCAGGAGAAATGTTGAACGCGGAAGCAAATCAACAAAACGTGAGCATCCTTTTAACGCGAATTAAGAACAAGGGTTGCGAACCAAAACCATCTTCTCCACTCCAAAAACCACCTGACCTTCTCCGGTTGGTTTTCGAACTTACGAGTCCTGATCTCAGTCTCGCTTGGGCACTGTCGAAGCCGCCCGGGTCTAACGGCGGCGCAACTGACTGGACAAGGAGTATTAGATAAGCCCCGATTTTTTTAAGCAATTATTAGAGGAAACGCCGGACGCGATTATAGCGATTACGCCTGAGGGAAAGGTTTTACACTGGAACCGCGCCGCCGAGGCGATGTTTGGCTTCACGCAGGATGAAGCAGTTGGACATTCGCTCGCTGAATTAGTCATTCCCCCGGATCGGGTGGAGGAAGAGCAACGAATCCGGCGCGGCGCGCGGGACGGGGAGGTGGCCGTCTACGAATCAGTCCGGCGGCGCAAAGATGGTTCGCTCATGCACGTCAGCGTTTCGACGAAGGCGATTCGCGACAATATCAGCCACGAGCTTCAATATTTTATCTCGACCAAAAAAGACGTGACGCATCTCAAAGTGCTGCGCGATTCGAAACTGGTTGAAGCGAGATTTCGCGATCTGATCGAATCAACCTCGGATGCGATTGTGATGGTGAACGCGGCTGGCCGCATTGTCCTGGTCAATTCGCATGCCGAAAAAGTGTTCGGTCATAAAAAAGCGGAAATAATGGGCCGGCCGATCGACATATTGCTGCCAGAACGCTACCGCTTTAGCGGCAGCATCGCCGATCCGGCAAACCTCTTCGCCCACTCGAACGGGGGCCCAATGAGCGCGGGTTCCGAGCTTTATGGCTTGCGCAAAAGCGGCGAGGAATTTCCGATCCAGATCAGCTTGAGTCCGCTCGAGACGGAAGAGGGGACAATGATCATGAGCGCAATCCGCGATATCAGCGACCGGAGAAAAGCGGAACAGAAATTTTGCGGGCTGCTCGAATCGGCGCCGGACGCGATGGTGATCGTGAACGCCGCGTGCAAAATCGTCTTGGTCAATTCGCAAACGGTGAAGCTATTCGGTTGGAATCGCGAGGAATTGCTCAAGCAAAAGATCGAGATGCTGGTGCCGGAAAGATTTCGCGATGCTCATCCGGGAGACCCCGCCGGACTTTTTACGACGCCAAAGGCGCGTGCGACGGATCTTGGAATGGAATTACGCGGTCTGCGCAAGGACGGCAGCGAGTTTCCGATTGAGGTCAGCCTCAACCCATTGGAAACGGAGGAGCAGCTTTTCGTCATTCGCGACGTGACAGAGCGGAAACGTTTCGAGCAAACCTTGCAGGAAAAAAACGTGGAGATGCGAAAGGCGATCCTGGCGAGAGATCGGTTTCTGGCCAGCATGTCGCATGAACTGCGGACACCGCTGAATGCAATCATCGGCTTTACCGGCACCCTCTTGATGGGTTTGCCAGGACCGCTTACCGCCGAGCAAAAAAGACAGCTGGAAACGGTTCGATCGAGCGCGCGTCACCAACTATCGCTCATCAACGACCTGCTTGATCTCGCCAAAATCGAATCGGGCAAAGTCGAATTGAATTTTGAGCAGATCGATTGCGCCGACGTGGTCAATGAAGTCGCCGATACGCTTGGGCCGCTGGCAATAAAGAAAGGGCTGCGCTTTGAGGTACGCGTGCCAAAAAATATCGTGGTTAACATCGACCGCCGGGCGTTCAGTCAGATCCTAATCAACCTGGTAAACAACGCGATCAAGTTTACCAACCAAGGCGTAATTCGACTCCGTGTGCAAAAGAGAAACGGCGCGACGGAGGTGTCGGTGACAGACACCGGGATCGGTATTACCCGCGAAGATCAGGCAGGACTATTTGATGCGTTTTCGCGATCGGTTTCGGCGAACGGCAATCGTGAGGAAGGTTCAGGTCTCGGCCTGCATCTGAGCCAGCGGTTGGCCGAGTTGATCGGAGCCCGAATCAATTTCAAAAGCAAGCGTGGCAAAGGCAGCTTTTTCGCCATCTCACTACAGGAGCAACCAGCATGAGCTCAACCGCTTCGGCGCGAATTCTTGTAGTCGAAGACAATAGCGCGAATCGCGCGTTGATGGTTTATCTCCTGAAAGCCTTTGGCTACCACACGTTGGAAGCGGTGGACGGCGAACAAGGCCTTGAGATCGCGCGACATGAACGGCCGGCCTTGATCGTTTGCGACGTTCAGTTGCCCAAGCTCGATGGTTACGCAGTCGTCGATAAACTCAAGACAGATCACGCGCTGCGTGACATTCCGATCGTGGCCGTGACCGCTTTCGCCATGGTGGGTGATCGGAACAAGATTCTGTCGGCGGGATTTGACGGTTACATCGGCAAACCGATCGAGCCGGAGACGTTTGTGGCCCAATTGGCGGCATTTCTTCCGCTGAAGTTAAGGTCAGGCCGGGAATATCCTGCTATCGGCAATAGCACCGAACCGACGGTTCGATCACAACGGGCGAGAAAAAAATCCGCCGCCTTGCACGAGGCAAGGAAGACCTAACGTGAAAACGATTCTCATCCTCGATGATCGCCCGACCAATCGACAGGTTCTGACGGCGATTTTGACCCACTGCGGCCACCGCCTGCTTGAGGCAGAAAGCGGCGCACAAGGTCTCGAAATGGCGCGCAACGAAAATCCGGATCTTGTCATTTCTGACATCCTGATGCCGAAAATGGATGGCTACGAATTCGTGCGAAGGTTGCGCCTTGATCCCAAGATCGGTCAGATACCGGTAGTTTTTTATACCGCCAGTTACATGGAGGAGGAGGCACGCAAGCTCGCGAAGGGATGCGGCGTCCGCCACATCATCGTGAAGCCATGCGAGCCGGACGAAGTCCTTCGTATCGTGGAGGCGGCCCTGAGCGGAGACGGACCGACGCCGATGCGAGTGCCGGCAGAGGAGTTTGAACGGGATCACCTTCGTCTGCTCACCGACAGACTTTCGGGGAAAGTCAGCGAACTGGAAAATCTCAACAGTGAGTTGGAGCACCGCGTCTCCGAGCGAACCGCGGAGCTCGAAGCCATCAACGAAGAGCTCGAAGCGTTTTCTTATTCCATCTCGCACGATCTGCGCGCCCCGCTCCGGGCGATCGACGGATTTTCGCGAATCGCCATCGATGATTTTGTCGGGCACATGCCCGGGCCTTGCCGCGAACAGCTGCAGCAAGTGCGTAAGAGCACGCGGGAAATGACGCAGCTGATCGACGATTTGTTGATTTTTTCGCAGACCGGCCGTTCGCCCCTGGCTCGCGAGAACGTGGAAACGGGGAAGCTCGCGCAAAGCGTGTTCGATGATCTCCTTCCACAAGAGAATGGCCGCAAGATCGATTTTCACATTGAGGAACTGCCGTCGTGTGCGGCGGATGCGGCGTTGCTCAAGCAGGTGTTTGTGAACTTGTTCTCTAACGCGCTCAAATTCACTCGCGGCCGCGCGCGCGCGCTGGTTGAAGTTGGCTGCGAGCGGAACAACGGGGAGCTCGTTTATTTTGTGAAAGACAACGGGGCCGGCTTTGATATGGAGCGCGCAAATAAACTGTTCCGGGTGTTCCAGCGGCTTCATTCCACCGACGAATTCGAAGGGACAGGCGTTGGCCTGGCGATCGTGCAGCGAGTGATTCATCGCCACGGCGGCCGCGTTTGGGCCGAAGCAAAACCCAACGCCGGAGCGACATTCTATTTTGCACTGCCCAACGTAAAATGATGAATATGCCGTCGATTCCGTTGCACGCCCTGATCGTGGAAGATCGCGCGGCCGATGCCAAGCTCATCGTCCGCGAACTGGAGCGCGCCGGTTTCGATCTGAAGTGGAAACGGGTCGAGACCGAGGAAGATTTTGTCAGTCGACTGGAACCCTCGATCGACGTGATCCTGGCCGATTATACAATGCCGTGTTTCGGCGCTTCCCGAGCGCTCGAGGTTTTACAAGAGCGCTTTCTCGATATCCCCTTCATCATCATTTCTGGAACGATCGGCGAGGACATTGCGGTCGCGGCCATGAAGCAAGGCGCCGCCGATTATCTGCTCAAAGACCGGTTGAATCGGCTGGGACCGGTGGTCAACCGCGTTTTGGAACAGAGCCGCGTGCGGAAAGAGCATCAGCTGGCGGCTGACGAACTGGGCCCCGCCCAGGAACAGCTGAGCCATCTCCTAGCTCACACTCCGGCCGTAATTTATATCCTTAAAATTGAGGGCAAGAACGTCATCCCGGTCGTGGTGAGCGGGAATATTGAGCGGTTGCTCGGAGTTACGGTGAAGGAGTCGATCCAGCCTAATTGGTGGCTGGATAGTCTGCATCCGGAAGATCGGGATCGCGCCACCAGCGTCATGGCCGACGCTCTCAATGGAGACGGCTATTCGATGGAGTACCGCATCCGGCACAATAACGGCAGTTACCATTGGGTGCAGGATAACAATCTCGTCGTTCGCGACGCCGCGGGTGGTTCGAAACACGCCGTCGGGGTGTGGACAGACGTCACTGAACGCAAAGAGGCAGAGGACCGTTTGCGCGAACAGGCGGACATCATCAATCGCGCGCATGACGCAGTGATGATTCGGACATTCGAAGATGGGCGAATCACGTTCTGGAACCGCGGCGCGGAACGGTTATATGGCTGGAGTGCGGCCGAGGCGACAGGACGTGATGTTTCCGACTTGCTTTACCCGGACAAAGACCAATTCGCCGCGGCTAGTAAGAAATTAATGGAACAGGGCGAGTGGGTGGGGGAACTTCACCAGCGCTGCAAATTTGGCGAAGAAGTCATTGTCAATGGTCGTTGGACCTAGGTGCGTGACGAGAAAGGTCAGCCTAAG
>JBEEGU010000089.1:0-5201 GCA_041167025.1 Verrucomicrobiota bacterium | reverse complement strand
ATGTGGGCACAACCAAGCTATCGGCCAACATCGCCACCATCCCTCCAGGTGGCATCGCCTATGCCCATATTCACGTCGGCTTCGAGCTGATCCTTTACATTCTCGAAGGGAAAGTGCGCCACGAATTCGGACCCGGCCTCAAGCAGGTGGTGGAGAACGAAGCCGGCGATTTCATTTACATCAAGCCCGAGGTGCCTCACGAAGTCTTCAATATGAGTGAGACCGAACCCGTTGTCGCCTTCGTCGCCCGCTCGTCAGCCGACGAATGGGATAATATTGTTCCGTACGATCGTAATCAGGGCAGCTGAATCGGAATACCCGTTTCAGACCCGTCCTTCAGCTTTGTCCGCTGAAGGGCAAAAACTCTTCGCGCACAATCTTTCCGTCCTTCACGGTATAGACTCCCACCTCGGACATTTGAAATCGTTTTTTCGATTCCTTGTCCGTTACATCGACGTCGTATTGCACCACAAAGCGATCATGGGCGACGAACGGCCCGCTCACTTTGAAGCTGTGCACTTCCATCGTGTTCGTCCACCAGTCCACCTTCTTGTGCACGCCATCGATCCCGTGCGTTTCCGGCGAAGTGCCATCCATGGACTGCGCCTCTACGCTCACGATATCCTTCGCGTAGAGCGTATCGACCGCTTCCTTCCACGCTTGTTTGCGGCATAGCCCCACCACTTCTTGTGCAACTTGTTCTGTAGTCATTTTTGTTCCTCTGTTTTCGATTCGATCGATAATTAGCTGAATAATTTTTCCAGTTTGTCGAGCGCGCTGTTCCAGCCGCCGGTGTGCCCATCGCGTGATTCTTGATTTGGCAGTTGCTCGTGCGTCAGAATAAGCTCAGTGCCGCCGTCGCGATCGGACAGTTCTACCGTCACAACGCTAACGTGGTTTTCCCAAGTCTCGTCATCTTCCCATTGCCAGGTGAAGACAATCTTCTCATCGGGCTGAAGTTCGCGATATTCGCCGCGGCACGTCATCTCCTCGCCCTCTGAATTGGTCAGATCCCAGCAAAACTCCCCACCCACATGGGCGTCGGCAACGAGATTGCGGGTCTGGACATTTTCCGGCCCAAACCATTGCCTTAATTGCGCAGGATCGGTCCAGGCTGCATAAACACGATCCCGTGGAGCCTTAATCAGGCGTTTGATTACCAGTGCGAGCTTTTCCTTTGGTGCCATCAGTAACATTCCTTTCCACAGCTCGGATTCATTCTTTGTTCAGGCGTTCGCCAGACTCTCGATCAACAGCACGTCCTTCCACGAACCGTTGCAGCTCTGCGGAAATGCTTGTCCAACCCGCCTCGAAATTTCCCCGCGCAAACGACGGAGTCTGCGGAAAGGTTTCCAAGCCTTCATGTGTCAGCTTCAGCCGCGTGGTTTCGCCCTCCGCAAACAATTCAAATGTGACCAGAGAATTGCCTTCGTGTCCGTCATAGCGCCAGGTGTAGGCAATTTTCTTTTGGGGGATCACCTCTGTCACCTTGCAAAGATGGCGGTAGGTCATGCCGTTGTGCTCGACGGTGAAGTCAAATTCAAAGCCCACCTCCGGCTTGAACTCTTTCAGGTCGAAATACCACTGCCGCATCTCCCCGACATCGGTCAGCGCTTTCCAAACACGCCCGACCGGTGCGTTGAATGTTCGTTCGATAATAACAGAGTCCGTGACATTATTTTGTGTTTTCATGGTGTTCCTCTTCCTTTTAACGTGCAGTTATTTCGCCGACGTATCGGGTTCGATGATCCCGAAGGCGTTACCGGCCGGATCCTGCACGTAAGCCAGCCAGCCAACATGTGGGATCGCCATTTTCGGAACGCATATGCTTCCTCCGAGGCTTTCGATCTTCTTCATTGTTTGATCGAGCGACTGAACCGCGACTGTGTTTAGCGTGCCGGAGCTTTGGCCCTCTCGCGGACGGGTGATACCGCCGTTGATGCCCGGCTCTTTCTCTGCGCCGGTCGTCACCAGCCAATATTCCACGGGGCCGTTGAACTTCGTAAAGGTCCAGCCAAAGAGATCTTGGTAAAATGGCTGCACCGCTTCCGGATCGTCGGTGTAAATTTCAAAGTGTGTGACGCGCGGCATATTTTTGTCCTTTCTGCTTAATGCTCTGTGTTCTATCGGGCCACTTCATCGTAAGCGTCGTGACGGCGCAACCAGTCCATCGTCGAGTCCGGGTTCTCGTCACGACCTTTGGGCACGAGATCGAGGAAATTGTAGGCGCCTATGAGAACGTCCAGTCCGCGCGCATAGGCCGAATAGGTGTGGAATATCTGGCCGTCCGAATCTTTGTAAAACACGCTCACGCCGGGCATTTCCTCGCTCCTCAGCTCGTCTGTTTTGTAGTTATAGAACATTTCCTCCTTCGCCTTCTCCTCCTCGGTCGCTGAGACGTGGAAATCGAAATTGAAATCGTTCTCGTGGGAAGAGAGCCATTTGAACCGCCATCCCATGCGTTTCTTATATGGTTCGAGCTCGGATAACGGCGCGCGCGAAATGACCGCCAAGGTGACATCGCGATGCGGGAGATGCCAGTTAGCGCCGTCAAAATGATCCGCCAGGTAGGAACAGCTTTTGCAACCCTCTTCCCATCCCGGACCGAACATAAAATGATAGACGACCAATTGACTGCGTCCCTCGAATAGATCGGCCAGCGTTTCCTTGCCCTTCGGCCCATGGAAGACGTATTCTTTGTCGATGTTAACCCATGGCAGCTTTCGGCGCGCTGCGCTCAAAGCATCGCGCTGAAGGTTGAATTGCTTTTCTTGCGTGAGTAGATCCTTTCGGGCTACGAGCCACTCAGTTTCCGTTACGATCTCTGGATTTATTTGTTTTTCTGCTGTTCTCATCTGTCCTCCATTGCTTTTGGTTATTAGAATTTTTGAGGCCGACCCTGCTCCGGATTTCTCTCACGACAAATGCGGTAAGGCCGCCGGTGGTGGCCGCGCCGACTGTCGTCATTGCGATGTTTGCGATACAGGCCGGGCACATTTTTTTATTCCGTTCCTCTTTTTTTCTTTGAAGTGGAGCCCGCGGTCTTCTCCAGGTAGTCGGCCAGGCGATCGAGCGATCCTTCCCAGAACCTGCGATATTCCTCGACCCACTCGGCCGCTTGCTTGAGCGGTTTCGCCTGAAGTTGCATTTCGTGCAGTCGCCCGTAACGCCGCCGGCGAAGGAGGCCCGCTCTCTCGAGAACACGCAAATGTTTGGAGACGGCCGGTAACGACATGTGGTGTGGTTTAGCTAAACGGGTGACGCACTGATCGCCGTGGGCGAGGTGGGCGAGGATCCGGCGCCGGGTGGGATCGGCCAGCGCAGCAAACGTGCGATCCAATGTTGTCGAATTATGTTTAACCATCTGGTTAACTATTTATGCCAATTTTTCCGACATGCAAACAATTTTTTTATCGCTCCCCGGCGAGGTCCGAGAGCGACCGCAAACGGCCGGGCGAAACGGTCCTGATCAATTCAAGACCCAAGCCACCATCTCATCCGCACGACCCGACACAAGGACCGATTGATCTACCGCGCACAAGTATGCTGTAGCCAGCGGAGATGATCCGCCGCACTGACTCCCCAGTTTCGGGATCAACCTTCAGAGCTTCGTCGTGTACGCTTTGTTTGATCTCGAGCTCGCGTCTGGGCTTGGTCGCATCAGTGGTTTCGTAAATGTAAGTCGGCATTTTATAATTGGGATTCGCAGCCTACGAATCTGCGACCGGAGCGCTCGATTGACGCTGCAATTGGTAATGCAATCATACAGCCACAACTGCTAATTACCTAATAATATTAAGTAGTCGATTTCTGCCGTCTGGTGTGTGGCGTCGCCTCGAGATTAGCCTTGGACGTTTCGTTGGGAATTTCACTTCCTACCGAAGACGGATCTCTGAATTCGACGTTGGATGTTCCGCGTTCGACGTTTGGTGTTCTCTTAGCGTTCCCCTTCAGCTCCCTGCGCGTGCGCTTTGCATGCAACGTAAACCGTGCTGTCTGATATACCTTCGAGCACCGGATTGGGGAAGCTGACGATATGGGCGCGTGCGGTGGCGAAAACGGTGGCGAGAAGGGCGAGAAAATCTTCATCCGGCACATCATCCGACCACAGGGCGAAGACGCCTCCCGGATGCAAGTGTGCCGCGAGCGCCTGAAGGCCTTCCCGTTTGTAAAACGTTGCATTATCCGGGTGTAGCAGGTCGCGCGGCGAGTGATCGATGTCTAATAGTACAGCGTGAAACTGCCGGCCCGGCCGCTCCGGATCGAAACCGTCCGCAGACTGCGTCCGCGCAAAAAAGTCGGCCTCTAACATTTGGCAGCGCGGGTCGCTCGTTAATTTCGGGCCCAGGGGGACGAGGCCGTTTTGGTGCCATTCGATCACCGGCTTCAAGGCGTCAACGATCAGAAGCGATGCGACTTCGCGATGTTCGAGGGCCGCTGCTGCCGTATAGCCCAGCCCGAGGCCGCCGACGACCACATCCCATTGCCCGCCTTCCAGTTCGCCAAGCCCCAGGTGCGCCAGCGCCTCTTCCACCTCATGGAACAAACTCGACATCAGAAACGCGTCGCCCAGCTTCACCTCATGAACTTCGATCCCACCTAACGATATCATCCGCCGCCGTCGCAGTATCAGCGGACCAAGCTGCGTTTCGCGGTAATCCAGTTCTTCGAAATTTTTGCTCATGAACTATCCTTGGAAATTGTAACGACGTAATAAAACGGCAAAGACAATTTAATCAGCACGACCGAAGATCAGGATGAAATTTGATTTTGATGCTTGTCCTGTTTGGAGATCGAACGTGGAAGGTTGGACGTTTTTTGGGCCGATTGCTTCAGCTACAAAGATATCCGACCCGTTCCGGAAGGCACATCGACTGCTCAACGGATTACACGGCGGTTGGTTCTCTGACCTTTGCCCTCTTTTTTTCTTAAAATGATCTCCCGTAAACTTGAATTCAAGGTCGCCGAGCAAGTTTGGCCGCTGGATAAGCCTTTTCGTATTGCCCGTGGTATCCGAACCGAAGCGCGCGTGGTGGTTGTGACCGTGAATGATGGAGACCACGCTGGCCACGCTGAGGCCGTTCCATGTAAGCGCTACGGCCAAACCGTTGAGTCCACGATGGCCCAGCTGGAACAAATTTTTCCAAGAATGGAGACAAGCGGTAATCGACAACAGCTGCAAGAGCTATTGTGCGCCGGTG
>JBEEGU010000088.1:0-3568 GCA_041167025.1 Verrucomicrobiota bacterium | reverse complement strand
GTACACCGCCGCTTCTTGATTTCCCAGAAGTCGCCTGGGCAACTGCGATCGGACCATCCATGGTGAAGATCGACATTTCAACCGTTGGGATTTCGGCGACAATTTCCTTTACAACAGACCGACCACTTAGGCACGCTGCGGCCAGGTGATAAAGGTTCTGCCGTTTTGCTTGTTCTTTGTTTTGTTGTCGCCTGCCCATGCACAGGAACAGGAACGTAAACTCCTCGATCGCATTCTGAAGCCCGATACGACCCTGCAAAGTAGCGAACAAGACAAAAAGTTTACTCCCAACCGTTCGTCGGTCGATAAGCACGCCACGGTTGGCACCTTCTACCTGGAACAGAAGCCAAAGAGCAAACGTTTCTCGGAAACACAGGATTTCTCGACCGGAGAATTCAATTCCCGGTCTGCCCGGACCGATGGCGATGGACAGGCGCAGCGTCTCTCGCAACAATCCGCAACCGGCGGCAAAGTCTATCATCCCGCCTCCAAGCAATCCGAGACCCGTACCGCATACGATGCGAACAAAGCCCGGGCTGGCAAAGCTTATTCCGGTAGTCGCCCGTTCCTCGACAAAGGTAAAAGTCAGAAGTCGCTCAATCGCGAGAATCCGCCGATGACGATCGATCAGGTGCGCGATTTACTGAACAAAAACAAATAGCGCAATCGTTCCCGGTGCACTATTCGGTAACGGATCATGCAACCGGATGAAGCCCTCGCGGCTTTAAAACAGGGCGCCGCGCAGATTATCAGTGAACGCGAACTGCGCGAAAAGCTGGCGTTAGGCCGGCCCCTGCGCGTGAAGCTCGGGGTCGATCCCACCAGCGCGGATATTCATCTTGGCCATGCGGTCGTGCTCCGAAAGCTGCGCCAATTTCAGGATCTTGGTCACCAGGCCGTTCTTATCATTGGGGATTTTACCGGAATGATTGGCGATCCAAGCGGTCGCTCTGTCACTCGCCCCCACCTGACCCACGAAGAAGTCATGGCCAACGCTGCCACCTACCGCGAACAGGCGTTTAAGATTCTTGACCCGGCCCGCACGGAGACGGTGTGCAACGGCGACTGGTTCAGACCGATGGCATTCGAAGAAATCATTCGGCTGAGTAGCCACGTCACTTTGCAACAGTTGTTGCAGCGCGAAGATTTTGCGGAGCGAATCAAGAACCACCAAGCCATCCATGCCCATGAGATCCAGTATCCGATCATGCAAGGTTGGGATTCAGTGATGGTCCGAGCTGATGTTGAGCTCGGCGGCACCGACCAGTTATTCAACATTCTGATGGGCCGAGACTTTCAAAAAGGAGAAGGCTTGCCCCAGCAAATCGTATTTCTACTGCCGATTTTGGAGGGTTTGGACGGCTCGAACAAAATGAGCAAAAGCCTTAACAATTTTGTCGGCGTCAACGAGCCGGCCCAGGAGATGTTCGGCAAACTGATGAGCATTTCGGACGAACTGATGGAACGCTATTATCCTGCTCTGCTCGGCCGGGATTTGCCCGACAAAGAGCATCCGCTCGAGGCGAAAAAGCAACTCGCATTTGAGATCGTGCAGACCTATCACTCGCGCGCGATCGCCCAATCCACCTTGGACGAATGGAACACGCGATTCAGCGAAAAGCGATTGTCCGATGCCAAGTTGCCGGAGTTGGTGCTCGGCCCTGACACCGAAGCCGGCGGGATTGTTTCGGTGGTGATCGAAGCCTATGCCCAGGCTTTTGCCATAACGAAATCGCGCGCGGAAGCAAGCCGATTGGTTAAACAAGGAAGCGTTCAGATCGACGGGGAAAAACTGACGGATCTCAAGGCCAGTATTTCTTTGAAATCAAACCAGGTCTTGCGCATGGACAAGACCCACGCCGTTCGCATCAAATAGAACTAACACGATCGCCGCAAGATGTGGGGGTGACGGACCTCAAGCGCTATAGGCGGCGTCACGATCGGCGCGGCTTATGGAGGGCCGAGCTCTGCGACGCCGGTGGTGGCGGGCTCGCCGAGCTCGCGCCTCCAAAGATAATCTAAACGCCGGTACAAACAAAGAGCACGCAGCTAAACGCTGCGTGCTCTTTTGCAAACCGTCCCGAAACGTTAAGCCGTAGCGGCTTCGAACATCGGCAAAACTGGCGCGTGTTCGACGTAGGGCGCGGCGATTCCTTCGAAATGGGCGCGAATGCTGCGCAATTCCGAATTCACAAATGCGTCGACAAAATGGAGCCGGCGATCAAGCCATGCGAACAGTTTGCTCTTGATCTCGTAATGCACCGCCAATGTGATCTCTGTGCAAGTTGGGCGAATCTCCGTGAAATTCACCAGGCCCATCAGGTCGAT
The DNA here is from genome assembly GCA_041167025.1 of Verrucomicrobiota bacterium. Classification (GTDB taxonomy): domain Bacteria; phylum Verrucomicrobiota; class Verrucomicrobiia; order Chthoniobacterales; family UBA10450; genus DATFCK01. Next base: position 1,240 of record JBEEGU010000088.1, on the reverse strand, counting down.
GTTCCCGCCAACAGATTCAAATGCGCATTCATCAGGCGAATCACTGTCGACTGCGAGCAATACGGTGCGCGCACTGAAACCGAGCGGACCGCGGAAGCTGAAGTCGACGGTTTTGGACGACGTGACGGTCGCTTTCGTCACCATAACGAATTGGCGCCGATAAGATTGGATGCTGGCCAGCCGCGCTTTGCATTCACTCAGCGGTTGACTCATATGAAGTGTTTTTTCTAGGAGCATATTTGGGTGTAATAGGGTTGTTGTCAGTTCCCCTTTAGCAACGTGGGTGCCAGGCGCATTTACCCAGGTAAGCCCTTCATATTCAGACAACTCGGTGTAATATTTTGTTACATTTGTGTATTGATAATACACAATCGCGTATTCGCCATTCGGTCCTAAAAGTGCCTCTCAGTTCAAAGGCATTTTCACGATCTTTTCGCTTAAATCCGGCGACCATGGAACACCGATAATTTTCGGAGAGCGTTAGGGTGACGGCGTAACGAACCGGCTCACAACGTTCGCGCAGCCTAAACCGCCCGCGCGCCTTGCGCCTCGATCGTTTGCAACATCGACTGGAAAATCTTCACGCCGTCGATACTGCCCAGGCGCGCATCCGAAGCACGGTCGGGATGTGGCATTAACCCGAACACATTTCCGTCACGATTACAAATGCCGGCAATATTTTCGACCGATCCATTGGGATTCGCCTCCGCCACGACGCTTCCCTCTTTATCGGCATAGCGCAGGACGATTTGCCGGTGCTGGTTCAATTCACGCAGCGTTTCTGGATCAGCAAAGAAACAGCCTTCCCCATGAGCGATGGGCAAACGCAGGAGCGTTCCTTCCGCGCAACCATGAGTGAACGCCGAATCCGCAACTTCGACTCGCGTCGTAACCATGTTGCAAATAAACCGAAGGGATCGATTGCGCACGAGCGCTCCAGGTAACAAACCAGCCTCGCAAAGAATCTGGAATCCGTTGCAAGTACCGAGAACGAGTTTGCCCGCGCGCGCATCATTCACTACCGCTCGCATCACTGGCGAAAAACGCGCGATCGCACCGCACCTCAAATAATCGCCGTAGGCAAATCCGCCGGGCAAAACGATGGCGTCAAAGCCCCGCAGCGATGTTTCCTTGTGCCAGACATATTCGGCGGTTAACCCATCGATACTATTGATCGCTGAGAGACAATCCTGGTCGCAATTCGATCCCGGGAACTGGATGACGGCGAACTTCATCATTT
>JBEEGU010000087.1:0-5731 GCA_041167025.1 Verrucomicrobiota bacterium | reverse complement strand
TCTCGGGCGGTCTGGCACAGGCCAGGCAGTGTCTGGAGCAGGCGTTGTCTCTCGCAGAAAGGCTCAAGCATCCGCACAGCCTGGCACATGCGCTTCAGAATGCGCTTATCGCACATCAGGTGGCGGGTGACCATGAATCTCTCGAACAGCTCGCGCAACGTTCGCTTGAGCTTGCAGACAAATACAATTTTCCTCCGCAACGCTCACATGCGCTCATGATCTCAGGTTGGACCCAGGCCATCGGCCGGGATTCTGAACAGGGTTTGGAATTGATGGAGGTCGAATTTACCCGAGCTACGTCGATTGGTCCCTTATTTCGATTTTATGCCGCGCTCCTGGCGGAAGCCCGGCTGAAATTTGGAAAGGTCTCGGATGCGCTGGCCGTTTTAAAGTGGGCACTCGATACGGTGAGTGAACCCGGGGTTGGTTTATTTGTACCGGAGCTTTATCGATTGCAAGGCATATGTCAGCTCCGGCTCGACTCATGCAATAACGAAGATGCGATGGCTTCGCTGGAAATGGCCGCGGACGTCGCAAAACAACAAAATGCGGTGTTGTTTCAACTCAAAGCCGCGATGAGCATGGCGGCCGCAGCCAATTCGTTAGGCCAGTCGGAAAGAGGGCTCAGACCTCTGCGCGAGCTATGGACCAATCTACCGGACGGTTTTGAGGCCAGAGAACTGGCGGAAGCTAAACAACTTTTATTGACCAAAAGTTGAGGCAACCCGCCGTTTCGAATTTTCGCGGCCCATCCTTTATCTTCGTCACATTTTCTTTAACCAGGTAAATGTCTCCTCAGCGCACAACCGTAATGCAAACTTTACGACTGATTCTTTGTCTTCTCTTGCTCAAGCAAACAGCCTCCGCCGTCGAAGACATCGTTCGCGGCGAAGATCACTTTGAATTCACTTACCGGGCAACGCTGCCGGCCCTGGACGAGAAAAGTCGGTTATGGGTGCCTCTGGCAAAGAGCGACCCATTTCAAACTGTAGAAATCGAGCGCATTTCTCTGCCGATAGGCTGGCAAAAAATCGAGGACGAGGATTACAAGAACCAAATCGCGGTTTCGACACTTGGTCCGGCCGACAGCGGAAAGACAATTGAAATTGATTACAAAGTTGTGCGTCATGAAAAGGCGAGCTACGCGGCCCCGGGCGATTCGACGCGTTTTGTGCGGCCGGAGCTGCTCGTTCCGCGCAATGCAACGTTTGTTTCGATTGCGCGTGATGCCACCGTAGGAAAAGTCGCTGCTCTCGAACGCGGCCGCGCGCTTTACCAGCACGTCCTTGCGCGCATGAAATATGACAAATCGGGCAGTGGGTGGGGACGCGGCGATGCGGTTTATGCGTGCGACGTTCGCGCGGGAAACTGCACCGATTTCCACTCCTACTTCATCGCCCTGGCCCGGGCCTCGGGGATTCCGGCGCGGTTCGCGATTGGTTTCACCATTCCGGCCGACTCACAGGATGGCAAGATTAATGGCTATCACTGCTGGGCGGAATTTCTTGCCGATGGAAGATGGATTCCGGTCGACATTAGCGAGGCCTGGAAAAATCCCGCGCTCGCAGACTACTACTTCGGCCACCATCCCGCGAATCGATTCGAGCTAAGCCAGGGCCGCGACCTTTTGACCGAGCCCGAGGCGGCATCAGGGCGTTTCAATTTTCTGGTTTATCCGTTTCTTGAAGTCGACGGCAAGGCGGTGAAAATGGAGACCGCGTTCTCATTTCATCGCGTCAAAGCCTCGCTCGCCGCATTAAAATGACGCGGGGGAGGTAGTCGCATTTTCTAACTCCGTCCTCAGCTGCTCCGTTATTCGGCGAGGACCTTAATCACCCGACAATGACGAGTGATCGGAGTCGAGGCTTCCCGTCCTACTCTTTTTCTTCATCGAGCTTCGCTTTTACGGCCGTCTCGATTTCTTCGTAGAGTTTCCGATCGCTTTTCAGTGTCTCTTTGGCGGCGTCGCGCCCCTGCGCGAGCTGGGTCCCCTTGTAGTTCAACCACGACCCGCGCTTCTCGATGATTTGTTTTTCCAATGCCAGATCGAGCAGAGCGCCAGTGGATGAAATTCCCTCGTTATACATGATGTCGAACTCTGCTTCCGTGAACGGTGGCGCGACTTTGTTTTTGACGATTTTGACCCGTGTCCGATTCCCCGTGACCACTCCATCGGTTTGTTTGATCGCGCCGATTCGCCGGATGTCGACGCGAACACTCGCGTAAAATTTAAGCGCTTTGCCGCCAGGCGTGGTTTCGGGATTTCCGAACATAACGCCAATCTTCTCGCGGATTTGGTTGGTGAAAATGCAACACGTCCGCGCTTTGGAAATGAGGGAGGTCAGTTTGCGCAACGCCGCGCTCATGAGACGTGCTTGCGCCCCGACCGTAACATCCCCGATTTCACCTTCCAGCTCTGCTTTCGTCACGAGCGCCGCCACGGAATCGAGAACAATGACGTCTAGCGCGTTAGATCGAACGAGCGTCTCGCAAATGCGCAGCGCCTCTTCGCCCGAACTAGGCTGCGAGACCAGAAGATCATCCAGATTCACGCCCAATTTTTTGGCGTACTGCGGGTCCAGCGCATGTTCAACGTCGATGAACGCGGCTAAACCGCCACGCTTTTGCGCCTGAGCGATAACGGTCAGGGTAAGGGTCGTTTTTCCGGAAGATTCGGGCCCGAAAACTTCGACGACTCGGCCACGGGGGAAGCCGCCCACGCCTAGGGCGCGATCGATCAAAATATTCCCGGTAGGAATGACATCGATGTCGACAATCTTGTCATCTCCGAGGCGCATAATGGCTCCATCGCCGTAATCCTTGGCGATCTGCTGAATTGCGAGATCAAGGTTCTTGTTCCGGGCGGTGGTAACTTTGTCCGCGCCGTTCTTTTCGTCAGTTTTGGTGGCCATATCGTCTTTCTCCTAAGTAAAGACGATCAGAACGGCCCGCCAAGTAAAAAGCAAGAAACCAATCAGTCCATTCGCCGAATCTTCTCCTTATGCGTCGGCCAAGGGCACAACCAACTTTTTGCGCATATGTGTCAAATGTTGGGAACTAATCCGATCGCCCGTTTTAAGAAGACGGGCCGTGCCTTTCGGCTGCGGCCCTTTCTAAGCGTTCCAGCCGAGACCAAAATCGCCGGATAATTAGTCGACCTTGATCTTGCGTGGTTTGACCTGCTCCGCTTTCGGTAACGTGAGCATGACTACGCCCTGGTCGATCTTCCCCGCAATCCTGCCGGTATCGATCGATGGATCGAGTTCAAAGGTGCGACGAAAATCATGCGGCCGCGACTCGCGATGGATTAAGACGCCCTCGATGCTGGGCAGTGAGCGCCGGCCGAGAATCGTGAGCTCGTTATTTTCGACTGCGATTTCCAGCCCCTCCTTGTTTACGCCAGGCATTTCCAGGTGCAGGAGATATTTTTCCGGATCCTCGATCACACTGGAAATTGGCGCCACGAACTGCTCGGCCTGGGCACGTTGCCCATTGCGACTTTCACGAACGGTGGTGTTCATTTCCTGAATTCCTTTCTACAAAGTTGATGTTAGCTGACATTGACCTGAATCTGTTTCGGCTTTGCTTCCTCGGCCTTCGGCAACGTGACGGTTAAAATTCCGTCCTTATACGTCGCGTTGACTTTATTGGCATCGACTCGGGTGGGCAGTGTCACGCTGCGCCGGAACGTGCCGACATAGCGTTCGCTTCGTTCCGCCCGTTCGCCGTCCTGGGTCTCGTCTTTGCGCTCGCCGCTAATCGTCAGCATCCCGTCATGCAAAGAGATCTCGATGTCTTCTTTTTGCATGCCCGGCAGTTCGATCATAGCGACGATGTTGTCGTTGTTTTGATAGAGGTCGAGCGCTGGCGTCCAACCGCTAAAAAGTTGGGTTTGACGACCGAAATTCGACCAAAACGGCAGTTCAAAAAGGCTGTCCAGTTCATCACGAAGAGTGCTCAGCCTGCCGAAAGCTGGCCAGGCCGCTGCTTCAGGGTTTTGATAACGGATTAAACTCATATTTCGATTGTTTTCCTTTCGTTGTTTTTGTGGGTTGAAAATTCCTTTTCGATTTTAGCTGCCGGTATGCCAGGCACGAGATGGAGAATCCGTTAATGGATATGTATCTAAAAATTAAGTGGTTATGCTTCGCGAGGTTGAGAGTCAGATCTATACAAATGTGCACTTTTGTCTCACCATGTCTGTTCGCGAGCCGGCCGATTTTGAGACAATTATGCACAATTAGACATCTCGAGTCTAACGAGTTGCTCCTTGATCGAAACGACGCTATTCATCCTCGTGGCTGCGCCCGAAGACGATGAACGCTTCATGCGCGCCGCTCTACACGAAGCACGCAAAGGCGTGGGCAAGACAAGTCCGAATCCGGCGGTTGGCGCGGTTCTAGTCTTCCGCAATCGGGTCATCGCGCGCGGGTATCATCGTGCCGCCGGTAAGCCGCATGCCGAAATTGAATGCCTAAGCCGTGTGCGCGGTACTATTCCAACCGGAGCAGTTTTGTACCTTACCCTTGAACCATGCTCATCGGCCGGCCGCACCGGAGCCTGCACGGATTCGATTATTCGCTCCGGAATCAATAGTGTCGTGATCGGCGCAATAGATGTAAATCCGCGGCACGCCGGACGCGGGCTTGCCCTGATGCAGAAAGCGGGAATCAAAGTACGAAGCGGCATTCTCGAAAAAGAATGCACTTCTCTTAACGAAGCGTTCAACAAATGGATCGTGACCGGGCGGCCGTGGGTCGTAGCAAAATGCGGCATGAGTTTGGATGGCCGGATCAGCCGACCGCCCGGTGAGTCGCGCTGGATTACGTCGGTCGCGGCCCGCCGTCACGTTCACCGATTGCGTGCGGAGATTGATGCGATTCTTATTGGCGCCGAGACATTGCGCGCGGACGATCCGCAATTGACCGTGCGCGGTGTAGCCGGCGCCAGGCAGCCATTTCGCGTGATTCTAACGCGTTCGGGACGTTTGCCGAAAGGTGCGCGGGTGTTCCGCGACCGCTTCAAAGAACGGACATTGGTTTACAAAAAGCGATCGTTGTCATGGGTGCTGGCTGATCTCGGAAAACGAAGCATAACGAGCGTTCTGATTGAGGGCGGCGGCGAAATTCTGGGGCAGGCACTGGACAACGCGCTAATCGATAAGATGCAAATATATGTCGGACCGGTTTTGACCGGTGGGCCCGTGAGCGCGTTCGCCGGCAAAGGCGCGAGCTCAACGCTTGGTGCGGCGCGTTTGGAAAATGTTTCTTATAGCAACCTGGGCGGAAGCATTTGTGTCAGCGGCTACCCCCGGTTTCCAATTTCCGCGATTCGCGAATAATTTGAGAAACTTTTGCGTCGGACCAATAGTTCAATGTGAGTAAAACAAAGGTATCGAAATGAAAAAAACTATTCTTATTGCTCTTGTCGCAACCGGGTTGGCTTTCGCTGCCGCTTCCCAAGCAGAAGCAGGCGTATCAGTCGGGATAGGCATCGGCTTTCCTATAGGCGGATATTGCGGTGGGTATCCATATGGTTACGGTTATCCCGCAGCTTACTATCCCTATCCTTACTACGGCTACTACGGGGCGCCTTATGCGCGGGTAGTGAGCGGACCGTACTATTGGAACCACGGGCGGCGAATCTATCACGGCCGCCGCTACTGGCGCCATTAGGGCGAGACATCAGCTCGCGGGCTGACCAGAACAGTCAGTTTGGTCTAAATTGCGGA
>JBEEGU010000086.1:0-5219 GCA_041167025.1 Verrucomicrobiota bacterium | reverse complement strand
TTGTAGGGCGGGCGCTCCGCCTGCGGACTCACAATCGGCAAGCGATGCGCTTGCCCACAACTTCGCCTGTTCAGCATTGGACGTTGGACGTTGGGCGTTGAGTGTTGAGCGTTGAACGTCTGCTTCGCAACGGGCATGAACCAATACATCGGTGCTCATGATTTCTTGTTAACAGCTCGGTAGTCACTGTAGGTCACAGCGGTGTGGATCTTTCCTTCTTTGCCCAGACCGGATCCGGACATGTCGGAAGTCTGCTCCATAAGGAGCGGTTTCCCTTCAGGTCCGATGCGATAGCGCGCGGTAGATGCGTACCCATCGAGCTTCATAACCAGTTTCAGCCGCATCGGCCTGACGGTGAAGTGCACCTGCTCCACGAACGGCGCGCCGTTTGCCTCGCTCACCGACGCGTCCGCACTGGTGTTCTGCGATACATCCGTGTCCATCACTTTCACGACGTCTTTCGGCAGCGCGGCAAAATGAAATACCGTCCGGCCATGCGGATCGGTCGAAGTCGTCGCCGTCGTTCCGAAATAGCTGGTCAGTCGGTGATAACCGGGAATGCGCCGTTTCCCGGAGTCAGTCTGGAAAGTTTTCAACGCATCAGCCGAAGGCGCAGTGCCGTCGACCGAAACCAGCGTCCACCGAGCTTCAACTCGCTTCGTCGGATCAAACTTTTCGACATTAACGTGCTGGTCCGTTTTCCCATTCGATGTCGACTCGGTCCGAATCGTTCGCGTAAAAGCATAATCATCCGCGCTCACAGCCTGCGCCTGCTGCAAAATCCTCTGCTTCAGCTCGTCCTGGTTGTGTTGCCCCAGAGCCACAGTCACGCATCCCAGACACAGGACTGCGATTTTTATCAGGTTCTGATTAATGGGATTGGTTAATATAGTTAGGTCCATCATGTCAGGCAGGGCGTTCTCCAAAGGAGGGACGAGCGTCGTCTCGTCCCATTTCGAAGCTCTGCATTCGATGTTGGACGTTGGATGTTCCGCGCTGGGCGTTTGCTTCATTCCCATCCTCATGCCCTTATCCCTGCCCTGTAGGGGAAGCTGTTAGCTTCCCTGAGAAGGTCCGATCCGGACTGTCGACGCCTTCCGCTACAACCCCAATTCCCGCTGGCACCTTTGCGCCCTTGATCAGAAGCCACAGCATAATCGCCAGCTCTCCGAACAGGAGCGGCTGTGCCATGCGAAAAGCAGCATCGTAGTAGGGCGGGAACAGCTGCGCGATCAGGCTAAGAACTAGATAGGCGAAGCAATTAAGAATGAGCCAGATACCGAGGAATCGGGGCAAAAATCCCGACCGATAAACGAGCAGCCCAAAGGGAAGAAGCCACAAGCCCCAGAAGATCTCGTTGATCATCTCGCCCTCGCTGTGCAGACGCAGAAAGAGATAACCCAAAGCGTTCCGCTGCGGTTCCTCGAGGACGGACAGAAACTCGCCGCCATGGAAAAGGGTGAGAGCCGCGATGTTGTTCAACACATTCAGAAAACCAACCGCGGCGGAGACCAGGACGAAGGCCAGCATCGTCAGCGCCCACATTCTATTCACCCCGTTGAGCAGGCGATAGAGAGCGAGTCCGAGTAAAATAAAAATAACCAATCCGAACAGCTCACCGACGATGCCGAGACGGAAAAGCGTCTCGTGTGTCAATATCGCGTTTGCCGTCGCAGTGGCGTTGCCGCGCACGATCAGCTTGCTCGGAATATACAAAAGACTGAGCGGCGCGAAAAGTACGAGCGATAGATAAACCGCGCCGGCAATGCGTGCTGCCTTGTTAGTTGAGTTCATGGTTTATCCCCTGCTCATGCTCCTGATCGAATCTCTGCATTGAGCGTTGGGCGTTTGCTTCATGCCTTTGAATTAGAGTGGTCCGCGATAACGCCGCATCCGAACCGCCGCCGCCAGAAATGCCGCGGCAAAGAGCAAACCGATCCAAAGACCTGGGCTGCTCAGGTATCTACCCGGAGTGAGTTGTGACAGCGAATCGATCGTCGGATGGTCGCGGCCCTGGAACTCGAAAGCGCCCGGCGCAAACCCGATCAGGCGGTGTTTCACGAATGCTCCGAAATACGAAGTGCCGAACGTTATCTTCTCGAAAATTTGGATCGCGATAATTGGCAACACCGCCCAAAGAAACGTCGCGCGCCGTACGCAGCCGGAGACCAACAGCAGCCAGCCATAGATCGGCGCGTGCCAGAGCGCAATCGCTGCCAGACCGTAAAGCAGCGCCACCCAGTTCTGAAGAAACGGGACGTGAGCCAACGTCGTCGCCGGACTCATCCCGTGCACGATGAGGTTTGCGCCGGTTTCCAGCACCATGATCAGCTGCACGCAAACGACGACCGCGAAGGCAATCAACGGCAGAACCACTAATGGGATGAGCGCCTTCGAAAGCACGGTGGTCAGATCCGATACCGGCAACGATTTCCAGAAAAGGATGCTGCGATCCCGACGCTCACTGTGGAGCGCGTCCAGGCAATAGAACACCCCGACGATGAAGGCGATGAAGATCATTATCATCGCCGCAAAATCGTACGGCTGCTCGATTGCGGCTCGCTGATGGGCCTCATCGAGCAACAACACAGCCCGTCTGCGGTCGGCCAGCCCAATGGTAGTGATCGCGAACCCGAACACCTGGACCGCGGCGACGATCAGCGGTACTATATATATAGAGCGGTTCTCCCACAGCTCTCGCCACATCGACCAGTAGAGCGGCCGGGTCGGCCTTCCGGGGAGCACGCCCGTCTCGGGCGTGGGCGATTGCGTCCCGCGATCGCGAACTTCGTCTTTCGTTGCAAAGTCACTCATTTAGCTTCTCCGATTCTTGATCCTGGATCCGCGATTCCTGCTCCCTGCTCCCCGCGCCAGCTTCCTTGCTCGTGATGTTTAATTCAGCGTTCATCTATTTGTTCTCTGATCCTGGATGCTGGATCCTCGCAGATTCCCCTTTTCCCCCATTGGGCGTTCGGTGTTGGGCGTTGGACGTTCGGCGTTTGCTTCTCGGCCGCTTCCGTTCCCCATGATCGCAACAAAAAGATCCGCAATGCTCGGCCGGCGCACCTCCCCAAGTGCAGCGAGTTGTTCTCTATTTGCATGATCGAACAGCAAAACGCTGCGACCGAACACCGGCCGCTCGTACATTGGCTTCAGCGCGCGTGCGGCCTCGAGGTGCTCTGGATTCACCATTACTTCGAGATAACGCGAATCGAATTCCTCCATGCTGCACTCGAGCACGATGCGCCCGCGATCGATGAACATGAGATCGGTCAGAACATCCTGAATCTCGTCCACCTGATGGGTCGTCACCACGATCGTGCGGCTCTTGTCGAAGTAATCGTTCAGCAGCGAATCGTAGAACTGTTTTCGATAAAGGATATCGAGGCCAAGTGTCGGCTCATCCAGCACCAGCAATTTCGCGTCGATCGCCATGACCAGCGCAAGATGCAACTGGGCCACCATCCCTTTCGACAATTGCCTGATCTTGCTCGTGCGCTTGATCGTGGTCCTGGCCAAAAACCCTTCCGCTTTCGCGCGATCGAATCGCGGATGCACACCGGCGACATAATCGAGTGCCTGCGAAACTTTCATCCAGCGCGGGAGCACTGCGACATCGGCAATGAAAGAAACATCGCGCATGAGCTCATCGCGCGCTGCCCATGGGTCGCGTCCGAGGACAGTTAACTGTCCTTCGTACGGAATAAGGCCAAGAATCGCGTCGAGCGCAGTCGTCTTGCCGGCGCCGTTAGGCCCGATCAGACCGAGGATGCGGCCCTCTTCAATACGCAGATCCACGCCGTTCAGCGCGACGGTCGTGCCATAGTTCTTGCGGAGTCCGTGTGCTTCTATACAGGCCATGTTAACGTGCCTCCTTTTGTGATTTCGATTTCACGCCCGCGTGGTAGTTGCCGCCGTCTCTGGCGGCGGAATCCAATTCTTTCTGAGTCAATCCGAGCCGCTCGATGGTCGAGGCGACCCGCGGCCATTCTTCCGCCAGAAACTTTTTGCGTTCGGCTTTGAGTAAAAGATTGCGCGCACCCGTATTGACAAACATGCCAAGCCCGCGCTTCGTTTCGACCAGCTGCTCGCCGACCAGTTCCTGGTAAGCCTTCAGCACGGTGAGAGGATTGACCCGATATTCGGCCGCGACATTGCGCACCGACGGCAACGAATCGCCTTCCTTGAGCACGCCGTCGAGAATCATGGCGACGACGCGATCCCGCAGCTGTCGATAGATCGGCTGACTGTCGTTCCATTCACTGTCCATCCTGTGTTCCAGATCGATCACTGCGCCTCATTAGTGATATACTTAACTATAACACTATGTCAAAGGCAACCTTTATTTTCAATTTTTTCTTTGGCGTTCGCACGCACTACGCGGCGCCGCGACCCAAATGAAAATTGGCCAAGTGATCGGACGCCCGATAATCTCGACTCCTTGTTGATCAGCTCGGCATATTGATTCCGCGGTTAGGGCCAACGAGTGCAGCGCGGCCGAAAATTCCCAGGCATTGCGCGGCTGCCGAAGCGTGAGAAATAAGCCGGACGCCAAAAATAGAAGACCGAGAGTCGAGCACAGATCAGAGGTCTGACATGCTGTCCCGATTCCCTTTGGCTCGCCGAAATATCGACATCAGCCTGGGTTCTTGCTACAGGATCGGCATGTTGCGGAAAGCTGTTGGTAGAAAATTGTCGGGGCGATCGCGCAGTGCCCGGCAGAGTAACTCTTTCTACGGCTGGGTCCCGGATCTGCCCGATCATCGCGATTCCCACTACGCAGCGCCCCGCAAATTGCGGCGCGCTTTGCCTGCGCGCGTCGATCTCAGAACGAATTGCCCGCCAGTTTATAGTCAAGGCAGGCTCCACAGTTGTACGGCCAATGCGATCGCGGCGGCCATTCAGTTTGACAAGATGAAGCAAGCGCATCCCGAGATCTTCACGCCCTCGCGCCTTTTCATTTATTACAATGAACGCGCGATGGAACGCTCAATCCATTCCGATAGCGGCGCGCAAATCCGCAGTGGCATTAAAACAGTCGCAAAACGCGGCGTCTGCCACGAGCGATTGTGGCCGTACCGGGCAAAGAAATTTCGCCAGAAGCCGCGTCGAAAATGTTACGCCGAAGCGGTAAAGCATCCCAGCCTGACCTACCATCGCGTCAGGCGGACGCTGCCCGAGATGAAAGCTTGCCTCGCCTCCGGTTACCCATTCATTTT
>JBEEGU010000085.1:0-6284 GCA_041167025.1 Verrucomicrobiota bacterium | reverse complement strand
ACGATTACGAAATCGCAAACGGCTTCAACGCTGGCGACGCGGCAGACGCCGGCCTCGATACCGATGGAGATGGCATGACGAACCTCCAAGAGTACAAGGCCGGGACCGACCCGCGTTCCAACACCAGTGTTTTACAGATCAGATCGGTGGAGAAATCAGGCGGCGATATTGTCGTCACGTTCCCGTCTGTTCTCGGCAAAGCATACACAATCGAACAATCGAGCAATCTCGATGGTCCGTGGTACCCGCTGACCGAGAACCTTTCAGGGACGGGCGGCCTGCTAAGTATTTCGGATGTCGAAGCCGCTGATGAAAATCAGCGCCGGTTTTACCGGGCCATCGTCCTACCGTAGCCAGAGATCAAAAAAAAAGCGGGATCATTTCTGATCCCGCTGGAAAAGCTGACGGAAGGGAACGTCAAGTTTATGTATTTTTTAGTGACTCCCGAGCTTTGACTGTTATTTAGCACTCGCTATGCCAAGGCGAAGCGCGGCCGCAATCACTGCGAATTATTTGGATCGTTTCGCGTTATTCCCTATTTGCTTTGCCGCTGACGCCTGACCTTTTTGCTGTTTTGCGGCCTTATTTTTGGTCTGCTTTTGCGCCGCCTGTTTTTGTACTGCTTTCGGAGATCGATCGCCCATAGCCTCAACCTAGCACGGTTGCATCTTTAGTGCGCGCGGGCGGTCGCTATTCCTTAAATCGGTGCTATAGTCACAGATGACCAAAGCAACTGCCTTTTTCTCACGTCGTGCCCCTGATAACATCACTGAAGAATTGGTAGCGGTGCTTTCCTCCAAAGCTTCGTTTGAGTTCAAACCTTTGTTCGACATCGTTCTGCTCAATCTCCGGGAGCGAAATGCAGCCAGCGGCGGCGAAGAGATGCTGCGCTTACGCGCCTATGAAAAGCTTCAGAGTTTGGTCAGCCAGGGTGCAGTCAATCGAACGGTCACAGGGATAACGAAAAAGTATAAAGGTGTGGCAGCGCGGCTGGTCACGCTTAAAGACGAAATGAAAGTCTTGCGGGCCGATTGGACCGAGCGCGCCGTGGCCAAGGCCGCCGCGGCGAACTGATCGTTCGCTCATTAAGCGGAGCGTCGCAACCTTGTAGAGGGGCTTGTGCCAAGCACCTGCCTAAATGATAGCGGTTGGTAACCGCCTTCACGCAGGGCTACGGCGCGGCACGGCAACCGCCTCTACAAAATTTAGGTCACGCGGCGACGCCGACATTTCATTGCGGAGACCTGCGGGTTGGCTCATTGTCGATTTCATGAAGACAAGTCGCTTGCTGTTTCTCCTCGGCACTATCGCGGCGCTCGCGTGGATCAACTCACCGGTGGTCGCGGACACGAAGGCGCAAACCCCGAAAAAGCCCGTGACCGATGAATATCAGGGCGTCAAAGTTGAAGACGCTTATCAATGGCTGGAGAAAGATGACGATCCTGCGGTCAAAGCTTGGTCGGATGCCGAGAATCAACAAACCCGCGCTTATCTCGATACGCTGCCCGATCGCGAGCCGATCGAGAAGCAACTGACCGAGTGGTACGCCAAAACTTCACCGAGTTATTCCGGGCTTGTTTCGCGACCCGGCATTTTGTTTGCACTCAAATTCCAACCGCCGAAACAGCAACCCATGCTCGTGACGCTGGCGTCGCCCGACGATCTGAAATCGGAGAAAATCGTGCTCGATCCGAACACGCTGGATGCCAAGGGCACAACCACGATTGATTGGTTTGTTCCGTCGCTAGATGGCAAATACATCGCGATCTCGATTTCGAAAGGCGGCAGCGAAGATGGTACGTTGCACGTTTATGAAACAGCAACCGGCAAGGCGTTGCCCGACTCGATTGCGCACGTGCAATATCCGACAGCTGGCGGAAGTGCAGCGTGGAATGCGGATGGCACAGGCCTTTATTACACACGTTTTCCCCGCAAAGGTGAACGTTCGGACGCCGATCTGAATTTTTATCAGCAAGTTTATTTTCATAAACTCGGAACGTCCGATGCCGACGACAAATATTCGATAGGCAAGGAGTTTCCGCGAATCGCCGAGGTCGGGCTCGAAGCCTCGCACGACGGCAAATACGTCGTGGCGACAGTGGCGAATGGTGACGGCGGCGATTTCGCCTTTTACCTGCTCGGACCCAACGGCGAATGGAAGCAGATCGCACAATTTAGTGACCAGTGTAAAGCAGCGATCCCAGGCCGCGACCAGGCCCTTTATCTTCTTTCGAACGCAGACGCCCCGCGCGGAAAAGTCTTGCGACTTCCTCTCGAAACAGCGGACTTGGCCAAGGCGAAAGTGATTGTCCCGCCAGGTGACGCCGTCATTCAGCATCAGTTCCGGTCGACCCAGTTAGTTCCGACGGCGGACGCGCTTTACGTAGGCGATCTAATTGGCGGGCCCTCGCAGATCCGTCGGTTCGGATTGGACGGCACCAGTGGGAGCATGATCGCGATTCCAAATGTGTCGGCGGTCCAGGAGATGATCGCGCTCGAAGATGGCTCGCTCCTTTTTCGCGATGTCAGTTATACCGAACCGGCGGCCTGGTTTCATTGCGGGCCAGGAAAAGACGCGCCGGTAAAGACAGCGCTGGTCAGCACCTCGCCGGTTTCGTTTGGAGATATCGAGGTGACACGCGAATTCGCGCCCGGGAAGGACGGAACAAAGATACCTCTCAATATCGTGCGCAAGAAAGGCACGAAGTTGGACGGCCAAAATCCGACGCTTCTGTACGCTTACGGCGGATATGGGATCAGCATGTCGCCCAACTTCGAATTCACCCGACGGCTTTGGTTCGATCGCGGCGGCGTTTATGTCGTGGCCAATATTCGGGGTGGCGGCGAGTTCGGCGAGGAATGGCATAAGGCCGGCAATCTGACGAAGAAACAAACTGTGTTCGATGATTTCGCTGCCGCAGCCGAGTATCTGGTCAAACAGAAGTATACGCGTCCCGAAAAACTGGCGATCCAGGGCGGAAGCAACGGCGGTTTGCTAATGGGCGCGATGATTACACAGCATCCGGATCTAATGCATGCGGTTGTTGCGCAGGTGGGCATTTACGACATGCTCCGTGTCGAGCTCGCGCCGAACGGCGAGTTTAACGTCACCGAATTCGGCACCGTGAAAGATCCGGAACAATTCAAAGCGCTTTATGCGTACTCGCCCTACCATCATGTCGTCGACGGCACCAAATACCCGGCGCTTCTGATGATGACCGGCGCGAACGACGGACGGGTCGCGCCCTATCATTCCCGCAAAATGGTTGCGCGTCTGGACGAAGCGAACAAATCCGGGAAACCGATTCTGCTTCGGACAAGCAGCAGCGCGGGCCACGGCGCCGGCACGGCATTGAGCGAGCGTATCAAACAGCTCGCCGACATTTATTCGTTCCTTTTCGCGCAGCTCGACATGCCGGCGAATGGAAACAAATAGATTTTAGATGCTGGATCCTGGATCCTGGATCCTAGATCCTAGATTCTGGATGAAACTCGTTTGCTGCCCACGCTCTCTCTCCAAGGGCAACGGTGATTAAGTCGGTGCACCCGCCAAACCTGGAAAATAGCGCAGGCTCTGCCGTCACGAAATTGCTTGGACTGGCTCCGCATTACCGGTAAAAAGAATGGCAACATGGCCGATGCAAGGTTTTTAAGATGCGAAACTTTTGCGTTGGCAACGCTGATTACGATGGCTTGGGGTGCGTCCGCTCTTGCCGGCAGCGCGCATTGGAACGGTGCCCCAAAAAACAACGACTGGAATACGACCGGTAATTGGAACCCAGCCACCGTTCCGAATGGCCCCGATGACGAAGCAACTTTCGACGCCTCGGCCATGACCAACATCTCCCTGTCAGCGGCCACGCAAGTGAGGAACATCGTTTTCGCTCCGGCAGCGAACAGCTACATCATCACGGCTCGGCCGAACGTTACTCTCGAGATCAGTGGTCCTGGCGTCATCAATAGTTCCAGTCCGATCCAGAACTTTGTTTCGCAATCCAATGGAAACGGGGAGATCGGCACGGTGCGGTTTAGCAACAGCGCTGCAGCCGGCGACAAAACGAACTTCACGACCAATGGCGGCCTGGTCTTTGGTGCACCCGGTTCGTCAGGGGTTGAATTCTTCGATAACTCTATCGCCGGCAATGGCTCGTTCACCAACAACGGCTCTTCCACGGAAACCGTTCTCGGCGGCGAGACCGCTTTTCACGACACATCGAGCGCGGGCAATGGCACGTTCACCAATAACGGCGCCAATATCGGCACCAGCAATGCCGGCGCCGGCCTGGTGTTGTTTCTCGACAATTCGACCGCAAGCCATGGCACATTCACAAATAACGCGGCGACCTTGTTCGGGGCGCGCGGAGGAGTGGTTCAGTTCTTCCAGAATTCGAATGCAGGGCAGGCTACGTTCATAAACAACGGTGCAACCGGCTTCGGCATTGGCTCCGGTGGGACAGCGCTCCTGGGAAATTCTTCCGGAGGCGACGCTACCTTCATTAATAACGGCGGCACGACAACTTTCGCTGAGAATGCCACAGCCGGCCACGCAATATTGATCGCAAACGCGTCGGCCAACGGCATCCCCGGCGGTGCGATCTCGTTTTTCGGTGATTCATCCGGGGGAACGTCACGGGTCGAATTATTCGGCGATGGGCTTCTCGAGGTCAGCACCCATAACGTTCCTGGTGTCACGATTGGGTCCCTCCAAGGAGATGGAAACGTCTTTCTCGGATCCAGAAATCTCACCGTGGGCAGTAATAACAGAAGTCTCGAATTTTCCGGTGTCATTCAAGAGGGCGGGGGACGCTTGCCTGGCGGGATGCTCACCAAGATCGGCACGGGCACGCTAGCGTTGCAGGGTGCGAATACTTATCCCGGGATCACGACGGTGAACGGCGGAGTTCTGAACGTCGACGGATCGCTAGTGGGTCCTGTCACCGTAAACCGCGGCTTGCTCGGTGGATCAGGAAGTGTCGGGCCGGTAACAGTCAACAGTGGCGGGCAACTTTCGCCGGGTGAGGACATGGGAATTTTGAATGTGCACGGCGACCTCGTCATGTCGGCTAGTTCAACCTACGTGGCGGTTCTGTTTGGAACTGCGGTCGGCACGGAACACAACCAGGCGATCGTTTCCGGCAAAATCAATCTGACTAAGACCAGCCTGGTGGTACGTCTCGAATATTTTCCGGCCGTGGGGGACAAATTCGTCATCATTAAAAACAACGGACTCGGACCAGTGAAAGGAAAGTTCAATGGTTTGACCGAGGGAAAGAAATTCGACGTCGACGGCCTGAAATTCAGAATTTCTTACAAAGGCGGCGACGGCAACGATGTGGTTCTGAGCAGATTTCGCTAATCGATTGTTAGAGATTTTAACAGTAGCTTACCCGAATCAAGCAAATCGGTTCCGAACAGTTAATGGGGCCGAAAACGTCGAGCGGCCTTCTGCTTAATTTCGACTCCTCACCTCAATCCTCTCCTCGGTTGAGGAGGAGAGGCAAATTGGGGTCCGATGAAAACATCGAATCCCCTCATCCGCGGTTAAATCTTTCGCAGAAGTGAAACAAAAGCTGTCCCATCCAGAGAACAGCGCCAGCGCGAAACCTTTACCTCATCATGAACGCACAAAATACAATCAGTCGCCGTCGCGTAATCGGTGGTTTAGGCATCGGTCTGGCGGCCGTCTCCCTTCCCCGGGCTTTTGCGGCCGAAAAAAAGCAGGAGTCCGTGCCGCCCGAAAAATTGCAAGATCCGGCCACGAAATATCCGAAGCCACCTTTTAAGGGCCAATCGCAACCGTGGCCGGGCTTGGCCAGCAAAATGGATCCACGTCCGGATCATGGAGAGAAGAGTTACAAAGGGTCTGACCGTTTGGCGGGGCGAAAGGCGCTGATCACGGGCGGCGATTCAGGGATGGGACGCGCTGCCGCCATCGCTTACGCGCGCGAAGGCGCCGATGTGGCGATAAATTATTTTCCAACGGAAGAGCCCGATGCCCAGGAAGTCATTGCATTGATTAGAGAAGCTGGACGAAAGGCGATCGCTCTACCCGGAGATTTACGAGAAGAAGAATTCTGCAAAAAACTGATAGCCGATGCTGCGAGTGGTTTGGGTGGGCTGGATATTTTGGTATGTAACGCGGGCCGGCAACAAACTCGTGCGTCTATTGAGGACCTCTCGACTGAAGATTTCGACGCGACGATGAAGACCAACATCTACGCGCCGTTCTGGATGATCAAAGCTGCGCTCCCGCATCTGCCGCCCGGGTCGGTGATCATCGGCAC
>JBEEGU010000084.1:0-4213 GCA_041167025.1 Verrucomicrobiota bacterium | reverse complement strand
TTGCGACCGCCAGTCTAATCGAAGTTTGGATCGATGAAACCGAGCGTCGCACCTGGTTTTTATCGGAAATAAAACGCGATCGGCAACATTAAGCCCCTAACGAGAAAGAAAAATCACCATGCCATTTGTAACTGTAGGAAAGGAAAACGGAGCTAACATCGATATCTATTATAAAGACTGGGGCAAAGGACAGCCCATCGTCTTCAGCCATGGCTGGCCGCTGTCGGCCGATGATTGGGATACGCAGATGCTTTTCTTCCTCAAACAGGGCTATCGCGTCATCGCCCACGACCGACGAGGCCACGGCCGGTCGAGCCAGACGAGCGAAGGCCATGACATGGATCACTATGCCGACGACCTTGCGGCTTTAACCAAGCATCTGGATCTGAAGAATGCGGTGCACGTTGGTCATTCCACCGGCGGCGGTGAAGTGGCGCATTATCTGGGACAGCATGGCGAGAGCCGGGTGGCGAAGGCCGCACTGATCAGCGCGGTGCCGCCGTTGATGGTGAAGACGGAGAAAAATCCGGGGGGCCTTCCCAAAGAAGTGTTCGATGGATTGCAGGCGCAGCTCGCGGCCAATCGCTCTCAATTCTATCGCGACCTGCCGGAGGGGCCCTTCTATGGCTTCAACCGGCCCGGCGTGAAAGCCTCGGAGGCGATCATCCAGAACTGGTGGCGCCAGAGCATGATGGGAGGCGCAAAAGCACATTACGATGGGATCGTTGCCTTCTCACAGACCGATTTCACCGATGATCTCAAGAAAATCACGGTCCCGGTACTAGTGATGCATGGAGATGACGATCAGATCGTTCCCTACGCCGATTCCGCGCCGTTGTCGGCGAAATTACTGAAGAACGGGACGCTAAAAACTTACAAGGGGTTCCCTCACGGCATGCCCACCACTGAGGCAAACACGATCAATGCCGACCTGCTTGCGTTCATCAAGCAGGATGAGCAAAGCTCGAGAAAAGCAGCCTGAATTCAAGACATCGCGGCGGAGCCATACTGAAGGAATCCATAACTCATGGACGATTTGATAATCGGACAGTGAGCTTGTCGCACTGTCTCTGTATCGCGTTGTTGCTGCCGATCTGCAGGACGCTATCAGCGCAAACGAACAGCATCAGTTCGGAACATTGTTCTGGTTCATGGTGCCTGGGCCGATGATATGACACGTCGTGGCGGACCGATGACCCGCCACGACCGAGCTTGTTAGAATGCAGGAGAAGGCGCTAACCGCCCTTCAGAATCAACTCTCCTGAGTTATCGTCCATCGCGGTAAAGCTGTAGGTCTCACCGCTTCGGACATCGAGAGCCATTTGCCAGTGCGCCGGCCATTTTGGATTCGGGGTTGGTTTCACCGACAAGACATGGCGCCCAAGCGGCAGAGAACCGTCATAGGTGTGGCCATATGCGACAGCGGCAAAGGGGACGCCGTCGACACATAAATTGACGACCACATTATTACCAAGGTTCGGAATTCGTCGCACGATTAAACGAGCCGGATCCTTCACCGATTGCGTGAAAGCAGACGATTCGACGGCTACGCGACTTGACCGCGCATCGGCGCTCATCGCCTGACTCGCTGCATATCTGCTAAGAAACAAAACGCACATGATCACGGTCATGGCTTTGCGACTACGGTAGTTGAATATCTTCATAATTTTTTTACTCCCAGTTATAGGTTTTTTGTTCTCATCAACGATTGACCATGGCCCCGTTGTTTGCTCTTCCGCGTTAGAAAGGTTTTACGGTGGCACTTACGAAAGAAATGCGCGTCCCTCTTTCGGGAGTTCAAATAAATCCTAACCCGGGCGAGGTGTCGCAGCGCATCAGAAAACTGATCAGCTTGCTCTGCTATCCTTTCGTAGTTGGGATTCCAGATGAGAACTCTACCTCGAACGAGGGAGCACGGATCACCTCGCGAGTGGCAGCGCAAAATCCCACGGACGCGCAAACCTGGCTAACAATGATCCGGCTAGTCTTTGGGTGGTGACACAACACTCACGCGACTTAGTAATTTCACGATCACTTCGGGACTCTGTCCCGCCGCGGCCAAACTTGAAGAAAATCATTCCAGGAATTGAACACCAGAAATTATGACGAAAACGACATCACCCATAAGGACGCCACGAACTTCGCGCCAATCCAATGCTCGCCCCGCTGAAGCGAGTGGAACATTTTTGATCGGCGGCGACATTGCCGTTCGCCGACTCGGTTTCGGCACGATGCAACTAACCGGCCCGGGCGTCTGGGGAGAGCCAGCCGACCATTCCGAGGCAGTCGCAGTTCTGCGGCGCGCGTTGGAGTTGGGAATCAATCTCATCGACACGGCCGACTCCTACGGGCCGTACGTTGCCGAATCTCTCGTCGCCGAGGCATTGCATCCATATCCAGCCGATCTTTTGATCGCGACCAAGGCCGGCTTTCAACGGCCGGGGCCAAACCAATGGGTCGAGGACGGCCGTCCCGAACATCTCCGCTCGGCCGTTGAAGGCAGTCTACACCGCCTGCATCTTTCGCGCATTGACCTGTTACAACTGCACCGGATTGACCCGAAGGTAGCGATGGAGGATCAGATCGGCACGTTGGTCGATCTTCAGCGTCAGGGAAAGATCCGTCATATCGGATTGTCCGAAGTCAACGTTGCCCAGATTGAGGCGGTGCGGCGTATCACGCCCATCGTTTCGGTGCAGAACCGATATAATCTGGTGGATAGAAATTCCGACGAGGTACTGGATTATTGTACGCGGGAAAACATCGGGTTCATCCCCTGGTTTCCGCTCGCGACCGGTGAACTGGCGAAACAGGACGGCCCCCTCACCCGCGCAGCGAAGCGGCTCAGCGTCCAACCCGCGCAGATCGCGCTTGCGTGGCTGCTTCGGAAATCTCCGGTGATGCTTCCGATTCCTGGAACTTCGAAGGTCAAACATCTTGAGGAGAATACTGCCGCTGCTGGAATCGAGCTCGACGATTCAACAACCGAAGAGTTGGAACGGCTGGGCGTCGGTTCGCTGCGTGAATAATGGCTGCGGACGAACGGATCGCCCGAAAGGGCCAGTGTGGATCACCTCGCAAGCGGTATTTCAAAATCTCACGGTTGCGTCGTCGCGGCGGGTTCGCACCGGCGATTAGATTTCGATTATGAACAACAACGATGCCGGGTTGAGCAGATACTTGCGGGAGATCGGAAAAATTCCTCTTTTGACGCGACAACAAGAGATTGAGCTGGCGGCAAAAATCAAGAAGGGGAATGCCGCAGCGCGTGAGCGAATGATCAACGCCAATTTACGGCTCGTTGTCACGATCGCGCATGATTATGCCAACTTTGGCCTGCCCCTGCTGGACCTCATCTCCGAGGGAAACATTGGATTGACCAAAGCGGTGGAGCGCTTCGATCCGGCGAAAGGTGCCAAGCTCAGTACCTATGCTCTGTGGTGGATCAAGCAATCGATCAAACGCGCCCTGGCCAATCAGAGCAAGATGATCCGGTTACCGGTCCATCTCGCTGATAAAATCGCAAAGGTCCGCCGCGTCTCGCTCCACTTGAGCGATGAGCTCGGCCGCGAACCGACCGACGACGAACTTGGCGAAGAAATCGGGATCGCCGGCGAAAAAGTTGCGCAACTAAAAAGCGTCGGGGTTCGTCCAACCTCGCTCGACGCCCCGATTGGGGACGGAGAATCCGCTGAGTTCGGGGCAATGGTCGGAGACGAAGAGGCGCACACGCCTTTTGAAGTCTTGCGCGACAAG
Organism: Verrucomicrobiota bacterium; assembly: GCA_041167025.1. Lineage (GTDB taxonomy): Bacteria > Verrucomicrobiota > Verrucomicrobiia > Chthoniobacterales > UBA10450 > DATFCK01. Next base: position 457 of record JBEEGU010000084.1, on the reverse strand, counting down.
AATCTACTCGGTGAAATTGACGGTCTGATTGCGCTCCTCGACAACCGGGAAAAGAAAATCATTTCTCAGCGCTTCGGTTTAGACGGAGGGAAACCGAAGACCCTGGAAGAGGTCGGCAGAAGTTTCGGCGTGACGCGGGAGCGTATTCGTCAGCTTCAGAACATTGCGTTGGTCAAGCTCCGCCACGCGCTTGGCAAGAAAGAGGATTTCCTCTTCGCTGCCGAGCCCGTCGAAGCGTAGAAACTTATGAATCGAATCGTCGAAGCAAACTTTTTGCCCTTAGTCGCGGAAACGGTGAATGCGAGGGCGCGCATTTTGATAGTCGATAACAACCGCGATTTCACCCGGTTCACGAAACACGCCCTTGAAAAGACGGGCCGCTACTTCGTCTGTGAAGAGAACAGCGCGAGCAAAGCTCATCAAACCGCCTTGAGCACGCAGCCCGATCTGATCCTGC